>VFMC01000172.1 GCA_006515795.1 Acidimicrobiaceae bacterium
ACATCCCGCGCGGGTGGAAGGCGTCGTAGATGCGGTCGCCGAGCGCATGCCGCAGCTCGTACTCGTGCATCCTTCGATGCAGGCCGAGCGCGGCGATGATGTGCACGTCGTCGACCCCGGCTTCGGCAGCCATGTCGAGCACCGCTTCCATCACCCGCTGGCGGGTGTCGGGCTTGCGCATCTTCGGCAACGGCAAGCTGACGTCGTCGAAGGCGATGGTGAGCTTCATGCCGGCGAACAGCAGGCTCGGCAGCGGGTCGTGATCGTGCGGGTTCAACAGCGCGTGGCGGATCGCGCCATCGATGTCGTCGAGCGGCTTCAACGGTTCGGGCGGATAGATCACCCTGCTCCGGCCGGCCGGCAGCTTCTCGAGGCTGAAGTTCTCGCCGCGCCAGAACAGGATCGGTGGTGTCGAGCGATCGACCTCGAGGACGAATCCAGGACGGGGCATCACTGACTCACTTTCTTGGGCTGTGGTCGGAAGTCGAAGACGATCTTCACTGCGCCACGCCGACCCGCGGTGGCGGCGTGAGCGATGGCAGCGACGTGATCGGCGATCGGGTAGGTGGCCGAGACCAGTCGGTCGAAGCCGAGCGCCCGCGCGGTCTCGGCGGCGAGGTCGAAGGTACGACGGCGCGACCCATCCGGCATCGTCTCGGTGCCGTAGGTGTATGCGCCGACGAGTTGGGTTTCGCGGTGCCACAGCCCGGTGAGGTCGAGCGTGACCTCGGTGGTGTGGATAGCGGGCACCGACCACGATCTGCACGCCAGGCACGTAGCGGCGCAGACCGGCGACGGCGCACAGCCCCATCGTGCCGGCGCCGAGCACGGCAACCACCGGTTGGTCGACGGTGGCGATCGCCGGCCAGGTGAGCAAGGCGGCGTGGATGCCGCCGGCAGCGGGTTCGACCATCACTGCCTGCTCGTCGCTCATCGCATCCGGCACGTGGTGGATCTGGCTGTCGTGGGCGACGAACTCGGGCGCCCACCCACCACAGGTGGAGTTGCAGAAACCGATCTGGATGCCAGGCTCGAGGTGCCCGGTGGCGAGATGGGCGTAGTCGTTGCCATCGCCGGGCGCGGCGTCGGGAAACGGCAGCTCGAAGCCGCGCGCGGCGTGGCCGAGCACCGGCTCGATCACCACCCGCTGACCCGACTCGAGGTGTCCGACCACCTCGTGGCCCGGTACGAACGGGAAGCTCACCCAGTCGTCGAAGTAGGGCGAGGCATGGCCTTCTACGGTGGCGAGGTCGCTGCCGCAGATGCCGGCGAGGTTGGTGTGCACGCGGTGCCATCCGTCGCCGGGCAGGGCCGGCGGATCGATGGTGACCAGTTCGAGTGGCCCGAGTTTGGCCGCGGCGGTGGGCGCGAGCGCGGCCAGCAACCTCGCCGCGCCGATGCGGCCCACCTTCTTGTCGACCTGCAGCGCCTTCATGCGAACGTCCTGCGCCGCTCGCGCTCGCTCAACATCTCACCGATCGGCAGCAGCGGACGCGGTCCGCCCTGGGCCTTCGTCCAGTTCTCCACCAGCCAGCCCCGCTTGCGGGCGATGGCGGCGAGGCGGGTCTCGGGGTTGACCGCCACGGGGAACCCGACGCATTCGAGCAGCGGTAGATCACTGGTGGAGTCGGCGTAGGCGACGCACTCGTCGAGCCGCAAGCCCTCCGCGGCGCAGTAGTCGCTCAGCACCTGCGCACGGGTCTCGCCGGTGGGTGGCACCCGCGACAGCTCGCCACTGTAGGTGCCGTCGTCGCGGATGGTCATCTCGGCGGCGATGATCTCGTCGAACAGTGGTCGCAGGCCTTCGACGGCAAAGCTCAACGCTCCGGTGATCAGCATCGTTCGGTGACCTAGGGCGCGGTGCTCGCGTACGCGGCGGATGCCGGCCGGGAAGCTCTTGGTGAGGATGAGCTGGGTGAGGAGCTCCTTGGAGTCCTCGTCGATCTGGCTCACCGGAGCATCTTCGTAGCGGCGATAGAAGTGCCGCAGGAAGTCGCCCCGATCCTTGCGGTCCATGCTCGACAGGCTCGGCGCCTCGGCGAGCGTGCGCAGCACGTATCGCATCCGCTCGGGCATGTTCAGCCTCCGCGTCGCCAGCCACGAGTAGCTCTCCACCACGTTCGACGAGATGAGCGTGTTCTCCAGGTCGAACGCGGCTACGTGCCGATCGGGCGACAGCACGGCTCTGCGCAGCCGATCCGGCCGGTCGTTGCGGTGCTTGCCAGGCGTGATCTTGGCGCGTGAGTGCTGCACGATCGACGGCAGGTGGATGGTGGTGATGTACTTCACCCAGTCGATGGACCGCGGGTCGAAGTTGAACGCGGCCTGATCGTCGGTGCTCAGGTGCTGCCAGGTGCTCATCAGGTTGTCGACCTGATAGATGGCCTCGCATTCGGTGTACAGCCCGTACAGCTGCACGTACTCGTACGCCCGGTCGATGTCGTGCTTGCGCTCCTCCAGCTTCGCCGCCCACGTGGCCTGTGTTCCGCGCAGGGGCAGCGCCTGCAGCAGGCGCTCGCTCCTGTCGGCCACGAACTTCGCCCGCTTCAGCTGCTTCTGCACCCGGCCACGGGCCGGGAACACCCATTCGGGCACGTCGATCGGTTGTCCCTCGGCGTCGTAGAGCGGGTGAGCGCCGAACCAGGCCCGGATGTTGTCGACAAGCAGCTGGTAGCGCAGCGGGTTGATGCCGCCGCTGGCGACCTGTGTGATCGGCGGCGCGGCGTCGGGACCGATCGCCGCGACGGCGATGATGGCCGCGACCACGAGGTCGACCGGGATCACATCGACCGTTCCCTCCGGCACACCGGGGAACTCCTTCAGCAGCCCACGGGCGTAGCTGAGGATCACCGGCTCGGCCATTCGGAAGCCGCGGATCCAGCCTGGGAACGGTTCGGCGAGGGCCGACTCGATGATCGACGGGCGCACGATCGAAACCGGAACCGCACCCTTCACCTCTGTGAGCGCCTGCTCGCCGAGGGCCTTGGTGTACGCGTATGCGTCGGGCCAGCCGACGCTGGCGGCGCGGGCGCGGCCGGCCTCGACGAGCTGATCGCTGACCCAGCGTTCGCGGATCTGCTCGGTCTTGGCGGCCAGCGCCGGGGCACCGGCGGCGCCGAGCTCTTTGTGGGCCTCGACGCGGAACCCGACGAGCTTGTCCGGGTCGCGGCTCGTTGCCTCCAGGTCGCTGCGCAGCCGTCGCGCCGCGGCGACCTCCTTGCGCCAGCTGAGGCCGATGTCGAACGGGCCCGCGCTGACGAGCTCCTCGGGCGCGTTGCCGCGGCGATTGCCGGCCACGTAGCAGGTGCTCACGGACACGAGGTGAGGGGTGACGCCGAGCGCGTTCAGGGTGTCGGCGACGCGGGTGGGTCCGAGGAGGTTGATCTCGACGGCCGAGTCGAGCGGGGAGTCGAAGGCAACTGCGGCGGCGGAGTGGATGACGATGTCGCAGGTTGCGAAGACCGCTCGATCGGCGTCGTTCAACCCGAGGCCATCGGCGCTCACGTCGCCGCCGATCGCCCGCACGCGGCGAGCGACCATTGCGTCGAACGGCTCGGCAGTTCCGTTGTGCTCGGCCTTCAACCGGTCGAAGGCGTTGTTCTTGAAGATCTCGCGGCGGACCCGTTCGGACGGGTCGTGACGCTTGCTGGGGCGCACGAGCAGCACCAGTTCGCAGCCGGGTGCACTGCGCAAGAGGCGCTCGACCAGCGCGGTTCCCACGAATCCGGTGCTGCCGGTGATGGCGATTCGCTTGCCATCGAGCTGTTCGCTGATCATCGAGGCGCTTTCATCGGCACTCTGTCTACCATATGGTAGAGAGCAATGCGACCATCGACCCGCGACCGGATCCTCACCTCGGCGACCGACCTGTTCGGCCTGCGCGGCGTCGACGCGGTCTCGCTCGATCTGATCGCGACCGACGTCGGTGTCGCCAAGCAGACGTTGCTGTACTGGTTCCCGAGCAAGGACGAGCTGCTCGAGGGCGTGCTCGCCCAGGCGGCAGCCGAGCTCGTGCTGGTGATCGACGCCGCCTTGCGCTCCGCACCTGACGAGCCACTGGAGCGACTCGACGCGGTGGTGCGCGCGGTCTTTCGGCCGGCGGTGCGCCGCCCGGCGCTGCTCGGCTTGATCCGCGAGGTCAGTCGCCTACCCGCCGGTGTGGCCGAGCAGCTCACCGGTCGCGTGCAGCCGCTCGCCCAACGTGCCCACGCGTATCTCCAGGCGGAGATGAACGCCGGTCGCCTGCGGCGCGCCGACCCCGGGCTGATCGCCGCGCTCTGCTATGCCACGGTCACCGGGATCGCCACCGAACCGGAGGCGTTGCGGGTGAACGGCTGGGAGCCGTCGGCGGCCGGCCTTCGGCGGCTCCGCGACGAGTTGCGGGCGTTCCTGCGCGCCGCCCTGGCGCCGTGATCCAGCGTTGATCGAGCCGGCTCAGCGAGCGGTGTTGCGTCGCTGGCGGCCGTGCCGCTCGACGGCGAGTCGCACGAGCTCGTCGATGAGCGCCGAGTACGAGAGGCCCGAGGCGATCCACATCTTCGGATACATCGAGATCGGGGTGAACCCGGGAATGGTGTTCGCCTCGTTGCACAGCCAACCACGGCCGCCCGGGCGATCCTCGTAGAAGAAGTCGACCCTGGCCATGCCCTCGCAGCGAAGCGTCCGGAACACCTGCACGGCGAGGCGTTGCACCTCGGCGGTGGCTGCGGTGGAGAGGCCGGCAGGGATCACGCACGTCGAGCCGTCGTCGAGGTACTTGTCGGCGTAGTCGTAGAACTCGGCGCCCGGAACGATCTCGCCGGGCAGGCTGGCCCGGGGATCGAGGTTGCCGAGCACCGCCACCTCGATCTCGCGTCCGGTGATGGCCTCTTCCACCACCACCCACTCGTCGTAGGTGAGCGCGATGGAGATGGCGTCGCGGATCGCCTCGACGGTCTTCGCCTTCGACACACCTACCGACGAGCCCATGTTCGCCGGCTTCACGAACACGGGCAGGCCGAGTTCGTCGGCGAGCTGCTGCGCAAGCCCGGGGGTGATCCCGGACTCGCGTACGGCGCGGTATCGCGCCTGGGGGATGCCATTGGCGGAGAGCACCTGCTTGGCCATCGCCTTGTCCATCGCCAGGGCCGAGGCGAGCACGCCGGACCCCACGTAGGGAACGTTGGCGAGCTCGAGCAGTCCCTGCACCGTGCCGTCCTCGCCCATCGGCCCGTGGAGCAGCGGCATCACCACCGTGGTGCCCGCCGACCGCCGGGAGACGATCTCGGTAGGGGAGACCGATGCGCCGCCTGGGTCGAGGCATCCCGGTAGCGCATCGGGTCCGGCGTCGAGCGCGGCCGTGGCGCCGGTGGCGAGTGCCCAGGTGCCGTCGCGGCCGATGCCGATGGGTGTGATGCGGTACTTCGCCGGGTCTGCCGCGCGCAGCACGTGTGCTGCCGTGGTGCAGCTCACGTCGTGCTCTGCCGATTGCCCGCCGAACAGGACTATCAGCTCGATCCGTTCGTCGGCCGGCTCGACGGTACCGTGTGGAGCGATGCGATTCCTGGCACGCGACGTGGCGGCAGCCACCGGGGGAACCCTCGTCGGGCCCGACGTCGAGATCGACGGGGTGTCGTTCGATTCCCGCTCGCTGCGGCCGGGGCAAATGTTCGTTCCGCTGATCGACAAGCGCGACGGGCACGACTTCATCGGCGTCGCGCTCGAGCGCGGGGCCGCCGCGTACCTCACGTCGCGTCCTGCTGGCGTCGGTTCGGCGATCGAGGTAGCCGACACCCTCCAGGGCCTGATGCTCCTCGCCGCCGAACGGCGCCGGCTGCTCGATTCCGCTGTGATCGGCATCACCGGCTCGGTCGGCAAGACGACCACCAAGGACCTCGCCAGAGCCGCGCTCGTGGCCAGCAGGCGAACGTGGGCCAACGAGCGCAGCTTCAACAACGACCTCGGCCTGCCCGCCACGATCCTGAACGCACCCGACGACACCGAGGTGCTGGTGCTCGAGATGGGCATGCGCGGCTTCGGCGAGGTGAAGCGGTTGTGCGACATCGCCCGACCTCAGGTTGGGGTGATCACCCGCGTAGCCGAGGCGCACGGCGACCGCGTCGGCGGCATCCTCGGCGTGGCAGCCGCCAAGGCCGAGCTCGTCGATGCGCTCCCGGCACACGGCACGGCGATCCTGAACGGCGACGACTCGTTGGTGCGGGCGATGGCCACGCGCTGCGCCGGCGCGGTGCTGCTCTTCGGCGAGGGCGCCGACTGCGAGGTCCGCGTGGCCGACCTCTCCCTCGATCACCTCGCCCGAGCGTCGTTCACGGTGCACACCCCGTGGGGATCCGCGCATGTGGCGTTGGCGGTTAGCGGCCGGCACATGATGCTCAATGCCGCTGCGGCGCTTGCGTGCGTCGGCGTCGTCGGGGGCGACATCCAAGCAGGTGCGGCGGCGATGGGCGAAGTACGACTCACGGCGATGCGGATGCAGGTCGGGCGCGCCATCGGTGGTGCGCTCGTGCTGAACGATTCCTACAACGCCAATCCCACTTCCATGCGCGCCGCGCTCGACGCCCTCGTCGCGCTGCCCGCACACCGGCGCTTCGCGGTGCTCGGCGTGATGGCCGAGATCACCGACCACGAGGCCGAGCACCGGGCGATCCACGCCTATGCGGCAGAGCGGGGGGTCGAGGTGGTGGCATTCGGCACCGCCCTCTACGGAGTCACCCCGATCGACGACCCGGTTGCCGCGCTGGCGGCGCTCGGTGCAATCGGTGATGGCGACGCCGTGCTGGTGAAGGGCAGCAGGGTCGCCGGCCTCGAGCGCGTCGCCGACTCGTTGCTGACGCGCTGATCTGGAGGCTGATCAGGCGCTGATCTGCCGGCTACTTGCCAGCTCAGGGCAGTGCTGGACTGTCGTAGGGGTGCATCGTCGCGTTCGATTCCTTCAGGTCGAGCCTTCGAGTGACGATCACAGGAGGTATGAACGTGACCGTCGAGACGGAGGGGCCTGACCCAGCGAGGCTTCTCGATGCCATCGCCGACGTCGTGATGGCCATCGACGCGAACGTGCGGGTGGTGTACATGAACGCTGCGGCCGAGCT
>VFMC01000597.1 GCA_006515795.1 Acidimicrobiaceae bacterium
GGCCGCGAGCGTCGCCTGCGTTGCCGTCACGATCGCCGCCCACATCTCGCGGGGATCCTGTTCGGCTCCGCCGTGATCGAGCAGCGTCGTACCAACGGGGCGACTGGTCCAGGCGATCGTGCGACCGTTGGAGGAGACCAGGGCGACCTTCGGTCCACTGGTGCCGAGGTCGATGGCGAGCACGCACGGGTCGGTCACGACACGAACATAGATCGGCGCTCCCGGATGCGTGCTACACCGTGGTTCATGACCGGGTTCACGACCGACGCCGACGCTCCCCCGTCCGCTCCGTCGAGAACCGTCGTCGAGCTCCTCGGCCCGTCCACGGGCGGCATCCGTGTCCATGTCGGCGAGCTGGCTCGACGCCTGCAGCGCCGCGGTTGGTCTGTGACGGTGCTCGGCCCGGCACACGTGATGGACGGCGCCGGCGACCAGGCGGGCGTCGTCGACGTGCCGTCGGCCTGGAACCCGATCTCACTGATGCGGGCCCGGCGGCAGCTGGCCCGACGTTGTTCGGGGGTCACGCTGGTGCACGTTCACGGGCTGAAGGCCGCGTTGGTGGCGCTCACCCTTCGGCGACGGCCGCCGATGGTGTTGACGGTCCATAACCTCGTGGTCGGCACGCGGCACGGCATGTCGGCGCGTCTGCTCCATCGGCTCGAGTCGTTCATCATCCGCCATGCCGACCACGTGATCGTGATCTCCGACGAGATCGGCCAACGGCTGCGCGGCACCGTGCCCGACGATCGGCAGAGCTTCGTGTTGCCGGTGTCGCCGACGAGAGCTGTCTCGATGACCCGTACCGAGGTGCGCCACCTGCACGGGATCGCCGATGATGCGCCGATGGTGGTCATCGTCGCCAGGCATCACCTGCAGAAGGACCTCCCGATGTTCCTTCGGGCGATGGCCGCGGTGCACCGTGCGCTGCCGGCCGCGCGGGCAGTGATGGTTGGCGATGGCCCCGACCGACGATCGATCGAGGCCGAGCGTGATCGGTTGGGCCTCACCGATGTGGTGGTGATCGCCGGTCATCGGCCGAACCCGGTCGACGAGATGCATGCCGCCGACGTCGTGGCGCTGAGCTCGCGGTGGGAGGGATCGCCCCTCGTGGTTGCCGAGTGCCTCGCCCTCGGCCGGCCGCTCGTGACCACCGCGGTCGG
>VFMC01000598.1 GCA_006515795.1 Acidimicrobiaceae bacterium
CACGACGACCTGTCGTACACCGCGGTCGATCGCGGCGTTCGCGAACGCGTCGAACCACGCCGTTCGCACCGCGAGCCACTCGACCATCGCCGGCTGGAACGCGTCGAATTCGTGGCTGAACGCGATCCCGTCCGGTCCCGCGAGGCCGGCGGCCCACGCGTCGCGGCATAGCGCAGGGAACGCCTCGTGCGCACGGGCGCGATAGGCACTGACGAGGAGGGCGGTCTGGCTCGCTCGGCGGGGCGGGGTCACGGCGCGAGCATACCGCGACGTGGTCAGAGACCGGTGATCGCGTACGTGTACGCGCCGATGGTGTCGCAGCCGTTGCCGTAGAACCCCCAGCCGTCGGAGATGAAGTAGAAGAGCCCCGGGCCGATCGTCGTCGTGAAGCCCGAGTTGTACTGGCCCGAGTCGCAGAACGCGGGGCTCCCGCCGCACGCGTCGTCGTCGTTGCACGTGACCTGGCCCCCGGCGGTTCCGTCGCTGCACACCGAGCGCAGGTAGGCGGATTGGTCGAACGTGTCGATGGGATGACACCCGTCGAACGTCACCGCGCGCGCCGTCGGCAGGTAGAAGTAGAACACGCGATCCTCTCGCCCGCCGTTGCACCCGACGGAGGTGTAGTCGTTCGAGTAGCCGATGATGTTGCCGGAGAGCGACGTCGTGCCTGCGGCGATGAACCCGGGCCGGCCGCAGCGGTCGGTGACGAGCCCCGGCGTCGAGAAGTACGCGTCGAGCACGGCGGTGCCGCTCGAGACGCCGCCGACGGAGTCGACGAACACCATGTACCTGCCGGCGGCGAGGTTGAGCCGGAGCGTGGAGGTCACGAGCCCGTCGGCGTCGTTGTTGCAACCCATCGCGACCTGCGTGCCCGTGCAGGTCATGCTCCGGACGTAGAGGACCGTGTTCACGCCGTTCATCTCGTGCGTCGTGAGGAAGACGTCCTGCGCCGACGTGAGCACGAAGTCGAAATACGCCTCGGCGCCGGCGCCGCCGCAGGTCCCCTGGTAGACGTGGGGCACGAGCGCGGTCGTGTACCGTCCACCGGGAGCGTCGATGTGCGCCGAGCCCGGGCAGAGCGCCGCGCACCACGGGTCCGCCGCGTCCGAGAGCATGTTGCAGTCGTCGTCGATGCCGTTGCTGCAGTTCTCGATCGGCGG
>VFMC01000599.1 GCA_006515795.1 Acidimicrobiaceae bacterium
CCACCCACAGCCCGAACGTGGCGGTGATCGGAGCCGCGCACCACCCCAGTAGCGCAGGCCGGCGCAAGAGCACCGTGAGCACCGCCGGCACCACCGCAAGCAGACCCCAGCGCGGATCGATGACGAGCGCCGAGATCACGATCAGCCCGCCGGCGGTTGCCGCCGCGGTGGCGTGCCCGTGGCGGTCGGCGACGAGCGCCAGCAACGGTGGGTCGGCGACGAGTTGTCGCGGTGCCGACGCCGTGCTGCGCCGTCTCCAGCTGCCGACGGCGAGTGCGATGCAGCCGAGAACTGCGGTGAAGGCGACGATCAAGGCGATCGTCAGGCCGCGTTGCGGCGACCATTGCATCGTGATCGGGCGCGCCTGGTCGCTCGGCTCGAGCCACCAGCCGTTGAACCCTCCGTCGATCTGCGTGGGTGCACCGAGGTCGGCCCCGGCCGCGTCGGTGGCGGTCCATGCTTGGTTGTAGCCCTCCCCGAGGATGACCCAACAGCCGTCGGGGCATGGTCCAACGGTGACCTGGCGGGACGTCCGGGTGCGCTCGACTTCTACGCTGGGCCGGCCCGGTCGCGGGGTACCCGTGGTTTCGAAACCGGAACGCAGCACAACCTGGTCGACCTGTACCCCGGTCGAATTGGCTGTCGATGTGAGCCGGTGGGTGCCGGGGCCGAGCACGAGTGGTGCGCCATCGCAGAGCCCGACGTCGACCGCTTCGCCGCGCAGCAGCGCGGCGAAGGCGTCGCTACCGAACGTGACGCCGAGCGGCTCACCGTCGACGGCGAGGAGATCGTAGTGGCAGCCGTCGACATCGACTGCGGTCGGTGCTGCGATCGCCAGACCGGTGATCTCCGCGATCGACGCGGGAAGCTGGACCGGCTCGGCGAACCGGCGGTCGATCGTGATCGCCGGCGACACTGCGGTGATCGTGATCGTCAGTGATGATCCCGTCGTGTCGCCGACGTCGATCGTGGAGCGACCACTGCCATCGGGCGCCGGAACCGGCACGACCTGTTCGTTGCCATCGATCGAGATGCCGACCTCGGTGATCACGGAGTGCAATCCGTCGAGAGGTTGGGTGATCGTGATCGGGCCGGCCGCGGTCTGACCTGCAGCGCCGGCGCCGCCGCTCGGGGCGGCGAGCGGAACCGTTATCGCGCT
>VFMC01000600.1 GCA_006515795.1 Acidimicrobiaceae bacterium
GTGGCGCTGGCATCCTCGTGGGCCTTGATGCAGCCGCCGAGCGTCTCGTCGTAGTGGATCCCGCTGGTGCCCTTGAAGCTCATCGCCTCGGCCACGATACGGCCGAAGAAGTTCTTGCAGCCGGTCACCGTGACCTTGTAGCCGGGCGCGTAGATGCTGCCGTAGACGTCACCGTTGCCGCTGATGCTGATGGCCCTGTTGCTGTCGCAGTAGGTGTGTCCATGATGAGATGCCTGCTCGACCACGCAGTCGTTGCAGCAGTTGGAACAGCCGCCGAGCCCGGTGAGTTCGAGCCAGCCGGGGCGGGTCGGCACGACGTCGCTCGTGATGTCGCCGTTGATGTCGGCGTCACCATCGAGGGTGATCTTCACCGGTCCGGCCACGCGAGGGTCGCCGACGATACGGATGGCAGTGCTGCCGCTGATCTTGATCTCCTTGAAGTAGTAGCGGCGGCCCGCCTGCAGCTGGATCTCGTTGCTGCCCTGGGCACTGAGCTTGAAGTTGGGCGACGCCAGCTCCGAGGCCTTGGCCCCGACCACGGTGCCGTTGTCGTTCGACGTGGCGGTCGCGGTCGCCACGGCCGTGGGCAGGAAGGTATCCGGCACCGACTGCACCTTCACCCCTTCGGAGACGAGCGTCGAATCGCCCGAGAAGTTCTCGGTGATCAGCGTGCCGTCGACATAGCCGGAGCCGCCCACGATCTCGGTGTCGCGCCCCGATTGCGCCTTGCCGTGGTAGCAGAAGTTCCCGTTGAACGACATCGTCCAGTTGGTGCCGGTGCCCATCTTGGAACGTGCGTACTTCTGCTCGCCGTGGCCCTGCCAGCCGCCCTCTCCCAGGTGCTCTTCATGGCCGCCGCGCGCGGCGCCACAGCCGACGTTGACCGCCTGGTCGGCGTACCAGCCCTGGTCCGAGAGGTAGCTATCGGCGATGGGGTTGCCCGAGTACTCCACATGGGTGCACCCGAAGAAGCCCAGCGCGCCCGGGCAGTCCTTGTCGTAGTCGTAGCGGATGGTTCCCCGGATGGCGATCGACTCGACGCCCACGTTCAGGGCCGACATCCCGAACAGGGCCAGGAAGAAGGTGTTGGACCGATTGGCCGAGTCGAGCTTCACCTGGATGATGTTCCCGTTGGAGGCGCTCTGCGTGCTCAGCGCG
>VFMC01000173.1 GCA_006515795.1 Acidimicrobiaceae bacterium
TCGAACTCGAGGCCGAATTGTTCCGCGAAGATGCCGGCCGGCACGAGCGGTTTGTCGATGTGACGTGGCCCGACCGGGAGGGCCACGGGGACTTCGAACGCCTCCTCGCCAATCCATCAGCAGTCGTGCTCGTCGCCCGAGCAGGCACAGCCGTCGTCGGCCTTGCCGTGGGCTACCTCAGTCAGTCAGCGCCGACGCGGCTCCCCGTGACGTACGGCGTGCTTCGCAGCGTGTACGTCGATGTTGGACATCGCGACGCAGGAGTAGGAAGCCAACTCGTCGAGGCGTTCATCGCATGGGCACGCGCACAGGGCTGCGCCGAGGCGCACGTGGACAGCTACGTCGCGAATGAGGGCGCACAACGGTTCTACGACCGCCACGATTTCGAACCCCAGAGCGTGTCGAGGGTGCTCCGCCTCAGCCCTTCTTGAGGTCGGTGACGGCGCCTCCGCTGGCCTCGACCAGCCGATGGGGCTCGATTGCGAACACGTCGTACCAGGTTCCGGCCGCCGCCCACACCTCGTCGTACTGCAACAGGTCGGGGTCGATGAAGATCCGGAGGTCGGTCGTGTGACCGAACGGCGGCACGCCGCCGATCGGGAACCCGGTGACCGTGCGCACCACGTCGGCGTCGACGCGAGCGCACGTCGTGCCGCCGGCCGCCGTGGCGAGCTTGCGCTCGTCGAGCTGGTTGGCGCCGCTCACGTACGCGAGCACAACCTCGCCGTCGACGCCGAAGATGAGGCTCTTCACGATCTGACCGACTGCCACGCCGATCGCCGCGGCGGCATCGGCGGCCGTCTTGGCACCGTCGGGGAACCGGCGAGGATCGACGACGACGCCGAGTGCTCCTGCGGCATCGATCACGCGCTGCACGTTCGGATGCGGCGGGTTCACGAGTCGACCAGCGCGTCGATGGCCACGGCGAGAGCGCAGTCGCGGTCGGTGACCGAATCGCCCGCATCGTGCGTGGTGAGGGAAACGCTCACGATGTTCCACCGAATGGACATGTCCGGATGATGATCCACACGCTCCGCGAGCGAGGCAACCCGAGTCATGAAGGCGAACGCCTCCGTGAAATCAGCGAACCGGAAGTCACGCTCCAGGTGGCCGGCGGCGTTGATCCACTGCATCAATCGAACCTATCTCAGTGCGCGAACAGGTCGTCGAGCGCACTCGACGACGCGGGGCCGGGCTCATCGACCGCGTAGGCCTCATAGCCGCTTCGCTCGAGCTCGTCGGCCAGCTCGGGGCCGCCAGTGGCCACGATGCGTCCCTTCACGAGCACGTGGATCACGTCGGGCGGCAGCGCTTCGAGCAGGCGGTTGTAGTGCGTGATCACGAGCGCACCGAGACCGGTTTCGTTGGTGAGCGCCTCGACCCGGCTCGCGCAGTCGCGCAACGCATCGATGTCGAGTCCCGAGTCGAGCTCGTCGAGGATGGCGATGCTCGGCCGCAGCACCGCCAGCTGCAAGGTCTCGTTGCGCTTCTTCTCGCCGCCCGACAGGTCGACGTTGAGTGCGCGGTGCAGCAGCTCCGACGAGAACCCGATGCGCGCCGCCTCGCTCTCGAGAACCTGGTCGAGCCCTTCGGTGGAGCGGCCGCGCTCGATGAGGGCCTGCTCCATCACGTGATCCAGCGACACGCCCGGCACCTCGCTCGGGTACTGCATCACCAGATGCAGCCCGGCCTGCGCCCGCTGCCAGGCCGGCAGCGACAGCATGTCGACACCATCGAGCGTGACCGACCCGCTGATCACCTCGTAGCCGGGCCTACCCATGAGCACCGCCGCCAACGTGCTCTTACCCGCGCCGTTGGGGCCCATCACGGCGTGCACCTCACCGCTCGACACGGCGAGGGTGATGCCGTTCAGGATCTTCTTGCCGGAAACCGATGCGTGGAGGTCGACGATCTGCAGCACACTCACGACAGATGCTCCAGTTCGATCACGACGTCGCCGTCGACCACCCGAGCCGCATACACCGGCACGGGCTGGGTGGCCGGCAGTGTCTGCGGCTCACCGGTCTCGAGACTGAACGAGCTTCCGTGCTTCCAGCACTCGATCTCCCTGGTGTCGCACATGACCTCACCTTCGCTGAGCGATACGTCGGCATGGCTGCACGTGTCGCCGATCGCATACACGTGGTCGCCGATGCGAACCACGGCAACCGCCCTCGATCCCAACACGAACCGGGTGGCTGCGCCGTCGGCCAGATCGTCGAAGCGGCACACCACCGTGCTCTTGACGTCGCTCATGGCGTCCTCCGTTGCAGCTTGGCGCTCACCTGAGCGCGGAGCTCGGCGGCGAGCGTGCCGACCGGCAGCTGATCGAGCACCTCGTCGAAGAACCCCAGCACGACGAGACGCTCGGCGATCTCCGGCCTGATGCCACGGCTCTCGAGGTAGAAGCGCTGCTCCTCGTCGATCGGTCCGACGGTGCTGGCGTGGCTGCACTTCACCTCGTTGGTCTCGATGTCGAGGTTCGGCACGCTCTCGGCCCACGCTCCTTCGCTGAGGGTGAGGTTGCGGTTGGTCTGGAACGCAACGGAGCCCTTGGCTGCCTTGCGGATCTTGATGAGGCCCGTGTAGACGCTGCGGGCGCGATCTTGCACGGCACCTTTGAACAGCAGGTCGCTGGTGGTCTTCGGTGCGTCGTGATCTTGCATCGTGCGGAAGTCGTGCATCTGATCGCCATCGGCGTAGTAGAGCGCGATCTGCCGGGTCGAGCCACCCTGCCCCGTGATTCGAGCCTCGGTGCGCACCCGCGCGTAGTCGCCACCAAGGGCGACGGTGGCGAGCAAGGTGTTGGAATCGCGCTCGCCGACGGCACGTTGGTGCGCCAGTTGCCATGTGGAGGTGCCGAGCATGTTGACACCGAGGTACCGCACCCGGGCGGCCTGCGCGGCGTTCACCTCCAGCCGCGGGATGCACAGCGCGTCGACTCCGTCGGCCGACACGAACGTCTCGACTACCGTAATCTCGCTGTCGGGCGCGGCGTCGATGATGAGTCGTGGGAAGCAGGCGATTCCGGCAGCATCGAGGCGGTGGGTGATCACGATCGGCCGGCTCACCGCCTGTCCGGCGCGGACGCTCACCACGACGGTGTCGGCGAATGCGTTGTTCAGCTCGTGGAACAGGTCGACGGCGTCGGCCGTGACGAAGCGTTCGGCGAGGGCACCACCATGCACGACCGAGACCGCAGCGTCTGCTCCGCCGGCGTCGATCGTGGTGATGGCGTGGCCGGGTCGATAGTTCTCGAGGTGGAGCTCAGCGATGCGGCTGTATCGCCAGATCTCGGCCTCCGGCGTGGGCATCGAGATCGTCGCGGCCCGTTCGGCGGCGGCGATTCGAGCCTCCAGGTCGGGGGGTTCGGACGCGCGAACGGCATCGGGAGTGAACGCGAGCACGTCGAAATTCTACTGTCTGGATAGGAGAAATTCGTCGAGATGGAACGGCTCAGCGGTTGCGCCGGCGGAGGAACCGACGCACGCCGCGCTCGCGGGCTGCCACCTGCGTACGCTCGGCCGCCACCTCCGCCAGCACCTGTGCCCCGATCGCGTTGAGGTGATCCTCTGCCGCGTCGAGCACGGCAGCCGCCGTTCCGTCGGCGAGCCCGGGAGGATCGTCGGGGGTCTGCGGTGGAACCACGGTGCCGTAGGTCCAGCCGATGTCCATGCGCCGTTCATAGCCGTGACAGTTCTCAGGGCACCGCCATGGCGCATCGGGAGCGAGGTCGAGGTTGCACTTGCGCACGGTCTCACCGTTCCCGTACGAACGGCTTTCGAAGTTCTTGCACTCCTGACGCATGGGCATGTCGTCATTCTGCCAAGCCGGAGCCCAAGGTTCGTGAGGAATCGCCCGCCGTGCCCCGGTCCCGCCTCACGGACAGGCCCATCCGTGAGCGTCAGCCGGTGGGTCGCCAGCCGAGGCTCACGGATCACGTGCCGAGTTCAGCGGCGCGAGCGAGCACTCCGGCGCGTTCGGCACCGATCGTGGTGGAGTCGCCGTGGCCGGTGTGCACCACCGTGTGGTCGGGCAACGCCAGCAGCACGGTGCGGATGGAGGCGACGATCGTGGGCTCGTCGCTGAAGCTCCTACCGGTGGCGCCCGGCCCTCCACAGAACAAGGTGTCACCGCTGAAGACCACACCCGAGGCGGCATCGTGGAAGCAACAGCATCCGGGCGAGTGGCCGGGAGTGTGCAGCGCGGCGAGGTCGTTTCCGGCAACAGAAAGCACGGTCCGGGGTTCGATCGGTCGATCGGGTGAATCGCCCGGCCACACCACGTCCCACAACATCCGGTCGGCGTCGTGCAGCCAGATCGGGGCGTCGACCACATCGCGCAGCGGCACCGCGGCGTTGATGTGATCGTTGTGACCGTGGGTGAGCACGATGGCTCTCACCCGCCGACCGTGGATCGCCTCGACGATCCTGGCGGAATCGTGAGCCGCGTCGATCACGATCACCTCGCGGTCGTCGCCCACCAGCCAGATGTTGTTGGTGACCTGCCACTCACCCCCGTCGAGGGCGAAGGTTCCATCGGTGGTGACGAGCTCGATCGACATGCACCCGAACCTACCCACCACTTCCCAACTTTGTCGGTCTCGACCGGCTGAGCGTGTTGGGACCGACAAAGTTGGGAATCAGCCGGCGCGGCTTGCTCCGTCAGCCGACGCTACGTTGGCGAGGCTTGCTCCGTCAGCCGACGCTTCCCTCCATCTACAGTTCAATCAAACAACTCCACTCGACAACGTACTCCATCGGCAAAGTACACGTAATCAACTCGGCTCGATGAAGCCGTTCACCACCATGCTCATCGCCTGCTCCTGCGACAGGCCGCGGCTCATCAGGTAGAAGAGCTGCTCGTCGGCGATCTTGCTGACTGTCGCCTCGTGGCCGATCTGGGCGTCGCGCTCGCCGACCTCCATGTATGGCAGCGTGCGGCTCTCGCTGCGCTCGTCGAGGATGAGCGCGTCGCACTGGACGTGGCTCTTGCAGCCGTAGGCACCCTCGTCCACCCGCACGAGACCGCGGTAGGTGGTGATACCACCGTCTTTGCTGATGCTCTTCGACACGATCTTGCTGGTGGTCTCGGGCGCCGCGTGCACCATCTTCGCCCCGGCGTCTTGGTGCTGGCCGGGGCCGGCGTAGGCCACCGAGAGCACCTCGCCCGTGGCCTTCGGACCGACGAGGTAGACCGACGGGTACTTCATCGTGAGCTTGGAACCGATGTTGCCGTCGATCCACTCCATGTGGCCGCACTCCTCCACCCGTGCCCGCTTGGTGACGAGGTTGTAGACGTTCGGCGACCAGTTCTGGATCGTGGTGTAGGTGACCCGGGCGTGCGGCTTGACAACGATCTCCACCACCGCCGAGTGCAACGAGTCCTTGGTGTACACCGGCGCCGAGCAGCCCTCGATGTAGTGCACCTGCGAGCCCTCGTCGGCGATGATCAGCGTGCGCTCGAACTGGCCGGCGTTCTCGGCGTTGATGCGGAAGTATGCCTGCAACGGCATCTCGCAGTTGACACCCGGCGGCACGTAGATGAACGAGCCGCCGCTCCACACCGCGGTGTTGAGCGCGGCGAACTTGTTGTCGGCGGCGGGGATGATCGTGCCGAAGTACTGCCGGACGAGCTCGGGGTACTCGCGCAGCGCCGTGTCCATGTCGCAGAACAGAATGCCCTGCGCCTCGAGGTCTTCACGGTTGCGGTGGAAGACGACCTCGCTCTCGTACTGGGCGGTGACGCCGGCGAGGTACTTCCGTTCGGCTTCGGGGATGCCGAGCTTCTCGTAGGTGGCCTTCATCTGCTCGGGCAGGTCGTCCCACTCGCTCACCTGATCGGTGGCGGGCTTCAGGTAGTAGTAGATGTCCTGGAAGTCGATGTCGGGCATGTTGACGGCGAACCACGGCTCCATCGGCTTGCGCTCGAACAGCCGCAAGCTGCGTTGGCGCTGCTTGGTCATCCAGTTCGGCTCGCCCTTCCACCACGAGATCTGGTCGACCACGCCGGTGTCGAGCCCCTTGGCAGGAGTGAAGGCATATTCCACCTCGTCGCTCCAGCCGAGGTTGTACTTGCTGAGATCGAGATCGAAGCTGGTCATCGGGTGCTCCCGTTCGAATGGGCGGCTGTCGGACTCACCGTCGCAGGCGGCGGCAATTACCACTACCGCCATAGTAACAATTCGTCCGCCGACGTCCACCCTCGTGTCAGTCCGGACGCATTGGTATGCTGGCATACATGCAGCGGACCACGGTCAAACTTCCTGACGAGCTCGATGCGCGCTTGCGTCATGAGGCTGAGCGGCGCGGCACGACGGTGTCGGAGTTGACCCGTGAGGCCATCGAAGCGCACCTCGGCGGACCGCGGCAGAGACGCAAGCTGCTGGCCGCCGGCGTCGCCGCCAGCGGACATCGCGACATCTCCGAACGGATCGACGAGATCCTCGCCGACGAGGTGGGCCGATCGCGCTGATCGTCGACGCCGGGCCGCTCTACGCCTACGTCGACCGCGATGATCGCTACCACGAAGCATGTCTCGAGCTCCTCGAGACCCACCCTGGCCCCTTGCTCGTACCGACGCTCGTGATCACCGAGGTCACCTACCTGCTCGGAACCCGACTTGGAGTGGAGGCGGAGGTGCGCTTCCTCGGCGACCTTGCCGTCGGCAACCTCATCCCCGAGCACGTCGCGGCCGCCGACTGGATCCGGATCGCCGAACTCGTCGCCCAGTACCACGACCTACCGCTCGGCACGGTCGACGCCTCCGTGATCGCCACCGCCGAGCGCCTCGCCATCGACGAGATCGCCACGCTCGATCGCCGTCACTTCACGGTCGTGCAGCCGAAGACAGGCCGCCTCCACCTCCTGCCGTCATAGATCTACCCCGTTAGGCCAGCAAACGGCCCGGCAACGAGTCAGATGAGGCGCTCCAACAGGTCGGCGGCCCGGGTGACGCCGGAGCGCGACCTGGTCTCCCCCGCGATCGCGTCGAGGCGGGCATGCAGCGAGACGTCGGCCAACATCCGCTCGACGGCATCGATCAGCTGGGCATCCTCGAACGAGTAGGTCGGCAGGCGCACACCGAACCCGGTCTCGTGCACGCGCTGGGCGTTGTCGTACTGATCCCAGAACAGCGGCAGCAGCACCATCGGCTTGCCGAAGTGGAAGCACTCCGACACCGTGTTGTTGCCCCCGTGGGTGATGACCAGATCGACCATCGGCAGAACGGTGGTCTGCGGCACCTGTTGCGCGCCCCACATGTTGTCGGCGAGCTCGTAGTCGTCGGCCAACGGCCCCTTGCTGACGATGTACCGGTGCGGGGTGCGCGCCAGCACGTCGACCAGGCGGCGCATGAGGTCGATGTCGGCCGAGCCGAGCGACCCGAGCGAGAGGTACACGAGCGCGCCCTCGCGGTCGCGCAGGTTCTGTGGCAGTACGAACGAGTCCTCGGTGGTGCGCACCGCTGAATCGAGCCGGTGCCAGGAGGGGCCGAGCGGGCGGCGGCTCGTGTAGTCGACGGTTCCCGGAAAGAGGTACATGTTGAGCGAGTCGGACGTGTGGATGAAGTCGAGGTCGTCGAGGCCGGCAGCGCCGCACGACCGCACCCAGTCGTCGTACTCGGTCCACATCGCCCGGTGGGTGCGCTCATACTCGTCGCGGAACTCGGCCCATCCCGTGCGATCGTCGCTGGCGTACCCGCTGAAGACCGGAGGCACGTCGGCGCCGCGAACCTCGAGCGGGTTGCAGCTGATCAGTCGAACGAACGGGACGCCGGCAGTGAGCAGCGCCGGGAAGGTGACGACGTTGTCCTCGATGATCACGTCGGGCTCGTTGCGGGCGATGATCTCACGGAGGTGCGGCTCGCAGTACTTGGCGCCGTCGATCAGCGCCTGCCAGGTCGGCTGGATGAACGTCGACAGCTGCTCGATGGTCGGCTTGCGGAACTCCGGCGACGTGTCACGGATGAAGTCGGTCCAGAACTGTCCCGCCGATTGCTCGCCGGCATCCTCCGGTGGCGGCGGGGCGAGCTCGACGAGATCCTCGACGAAACCGAGTGTGGATAGGCGGCCCTCCCACGATGCCTCGGCGGCGAACACCACGCGGTGCCCGCGCTGTAGCAAGACGTTGGCGATGCCGATGCAGTTGTTCGTCGGCCCGTATGCACTCTCTGGCATGAACAGGAAGGTCTTACCCCGGTTCGCGTCGGCTGCCATGTTCCCCTCAGGTTTCGGTTCGCGGTGGCTGGATACTATGACCGTGATCCGCACCCTGATCGATCCATCCACCGAGCAACCGATCGCCGAGATCGCCGACAGCACGATCGACGAGGTCGATCGAGCGATGCGCGGCGCCGCGGCAGCCGCCGAGTCGTGGGGCACGGCGGTGGCGTCCACCCGGGCGCTGGCGAT
>VFMC01000174.1 GCA_006515795.1 Acidimicrobiaceae bacterium
GCCACGGCACGACGGCGTGCTCCAGGAGATTCGCTCCGACGAAGAACAACAGCCCGAGGATCGACCCGCCCATCACGTAGGCGAAGCCGAGCGCTTTGTTCGAGCTGTTGAGGGTGCCGGAGATCTTGCTGCCGAGGCCATCTTGGGTGCCGCCGAAGTACTCGGAGACGAGTGCGATGATGACGGCGATCGGGACTGCTGTGCGGATGCCGGTGAAAAGGTACGGCATCGTGTTGGGTAGCCGCACCTTGGCAAGGGTTTGGCGCGGGGTGGCAGCGTACGAGCGCATCAGCTCCATCTGCGTGGCGTCGTTCTGGCGCAAGCCCTTCGCCACCTGGACGAACACGATGAAGAAGACAGCCAAGGTGACCATGATCCGCCGCCCGGTCTGGCTGTCGAGCGGATACATCCGATTGAGCACACCGACGATGACCACGGCCGGGATGGCGGCAATGGTGACTGCCAGCGGATCGACGATCTCGCTCACCAGCTTGAACCGGTTCGTGAGTGCGGCGACGCCGAAGCCGATCACGGTGCCGAGCACGAGGCCGATCAGCGCGTTGAGACCGGTGACCTTGCAGGCATCGAGCACGAGGTCGAACTTGTCGAAGAACTCGTCGACGATCGCAGTCGGCTTGGGGATGACGAAAGGCTGCACGTCCTTGTACTCCACCCACAACTGCCAGAGCGCGACGAACACCACGCCGAGCACCACAGGAGGCAGCACGTTGCCCATGGTGCGGCGGGCGCGGTCGGCGTTCATCGGTCGATGATCCCCTGTGCGCCGGCGCCGATGTCGCCACCGCGAAGGGCCTCGCGCACCTCGGTGACCCGCTCGAAGAATGCTGTCGCCTCACGGGTGAGCTCTGTTCGGTCGCGCCCCAGACCGACATCGACCACACCGGTGATGCGACCTGGTCGCGGCGACATGACCACGACCCGATCGGCGAGGTACACCGCCTCGGGGATCGAATGGGTGACGAAGACCACCGTCGTGCCGGTGTCGGCACAGATGCGCAGCAGCTCGGCCTGCATGTGCTCGCGGGTCATCTCGTCGAGCGCGCCGAACGGCTCATCCATCAGCAGCAGTTCGGGATGCGCGGCGAGCGCCCTGGCGATGGCCACGCGCTGCTGCATGCCTCCCGATAGCTGCCACGGCATGTGCGTGGCGAAGTCGGTGAGCTTCACCAGTTCGAGCATCTCGCGGCTGCGGGCCCGACGCCTGGCCTTGTCCCAACCCTTCAGCTCGAGCGGGAGCTCGATGTTTCGCTCGACGCTGCGCCACTCGAACAAGCCGCTCTGCTGAAACGCCATGCCGTAGTCCTGGTCGAGACGAGCCTGATGAGCGGACTTGCCGTTGACCGTCACCGTGCCACCGGTGGGCTGGATCAGATCGGCGATCAGTCGCAGCAGGGTGGACTTGCCACACCCGGACGGCCCGATCAACGACACGAACTCCCCTTTGGCGATGTCGAGATCGATGTCGACGAGCGCATCGACACGACTGCCGCCGGCGACCTGGAACACCTTGCCGACCCCGCTCACGCGGACCGTTGTCGAGGGGGTCATGCCATCTCCTGGGGGCGATTGCGCATCATGCGCCGATCGATGGCGACCACGATGATCGACATCACGAGACCGAGCGCGGCAGCACCGAACACCGCCGTGTAGAGCTTGGCGGGATCACTCGACGCCTCCTGACCGTAGGCAAAGATCTTGCGTCCCACGCCGCCTTTCACGCCGAGCGAGATCTCCGACACGATCACGCCGACCACCGCCGACGCGCCGGCCACGCGCAGCGACGGGGCAATGAAGGGAACGGCCGCGGGGAAGCGCAGCTTGCGCAACGTGGTCCACCAACCGGCCGCGTACGAATCCATCAGTTCGAGCGACGTGGCCTGCGCCGACTTCAGGCCGCGCAGCGTGCCGAGCGCCACCGGGAAGAAGGCCAGGAACACCCCGAGGATCACCGCCGCGATCCACGTCTCGGTCGCCAGGTCGCGGCTGGCATAGGCGAGCAGCGACAGGATCAGCGGCCCGAGCACGATGATCGGCACCGTCTGGGAGACCACCAGATATGGCATCAGGGCACGCTCGGCCGCACGGAAGCGAGCCATCATCACGGCCAGCGCGACACCCAGAGCGGTGCCGACGACGAATGCGAGCAACGCCACCCGGAACGAGTACCACGTGGCGATGGCCACCACGTGGAGCACCGAGTCGGGGTTGCCGCGAACCTCGGGTTCGGTGAGCCGGCTGAACATGTCCCAGACGTGAGGCATGGCCAGGTCGCTGGTGCGCGGCAACACGTTCACACCGAAGACCGAACCGCCGTCGACCGGTCCGATCCACTTGTAGATCTCCCACGCTGCGGCGACGAGGGCGAACGACAGCGGGAACATGAGCACGCGGCGAACCCTCACGAGCAAGCCCTCACGACCGCGCCTTCACCACGTCGGCGACGGCTGGCATCACCTTTTCGCCGTACGCCCGCAACGTGGAGTCCTTGTCGTCGTGCTGCAGGTAGATCGCGAACTGGTCGACTCCGAGTGCCTTGAGTTGCAGCATGCGCTCGATGTGGGCCTCGACGGGCCCGATGATGCAGAACCGATCGACGATCTCGTCGGGCACGAACGACGTGTGCGTGTTGCCGGCCTGACCGTGCTCGTTGTAGTCGTATCCCTGACGATCCTTGATGTAGTCGGTGAGGGCCTGCGGCACCGCGGCCGTGTCGCTGCCGTACCGCGAGACGATGTCGGCCACGTGGTTGCCGACCATTCCGCCGAACCACCGGCACTGCTCACGACCATGGGCCAACGCTTCCGGGCTGCCATCGGTGACGTACGCCGGGGCGGCGACACAGATGGTGATGTCGGCCGGGTCCCGCCCGGCCGCTTCGGCGGCGGCCCTGACCGCGCCGATGGTCCATTCGGCGATCGACAGGTCGGCGAGTTGCAGGATGAAGCCGTCGCCGACCTGGCCGGTGAGCGCGAGCGCCTTCGGACCGTACGCCGCAACCCACAGCTCGAGCTCGCTCTTGGCGGCCCAAGGCAGACGCAACTCAGATCCCTTGTAGGCGACGCTGCGGCCGTTGCCCAGCTCGCGGATGACGTGCACGGCCTCGCGCAACGTGGCCAGCGTGGTGGGCGCCCCGTTGGTTACGCGCACGGCCGAGTCGCCGCGACCGATGCCGCACACGGTGCGGTTGCCGAACATCTCGTTGAGCGTGGCGTACACGCTCGCGGTCACGGTCCAGTCGCGGGTGGCCGGATTGGTGACCATCGGCCCCACCACCACGTTGCGGGTCTCGGCCAGGATCTGGCTGTAGATGACGTACGGCTCCTGCCACAGGATGTGGCTGTCGAAGGTCCACACATGGGTGAACCCGTACGTCTCGGCCCGCTTGGCCAGATCGATCACGCGCGCCGACGGCGGCGTGGTCTGCAGAACGACGCCGAACTCCATCAGCGGTTCTGGGGGAAGCCGAGGTCGACGCTGGACGTGCGCGGGTCGGGCCAGCGGCTCGTGACGACCTTGGTGCGGGTGAAGAAGTTGATGCCGTCGGGACCGTACATGTGCTGGTCGCCGAACAGGCTGGCCTTCCAGCCGCCGAAGCTGTAGTAGCTGACCGGCACCGGAACCGGCACGTTCACGCCAACCATGCCGACCTGCACGTCGAACTCGAACTGACGGGCGACGCCGCCGTCGCGGGTGAATATCGCGGTTCCGTTGCCGTACTGGTTGTCGTTGATCAACCGCAGGCCCTCGTCGTAGTCGCTGATGCGGGTGACGGTGAGCACCGGCCCGAAGATCTCCTCGTCGTAGCACCTCATGCCGGGCTTGGCGTTGTCGATCAGGCTCGGCTTCAGGAAGAACCCCCCGCCCGGAGCGTCGGTACGACCATCGACGACGAGCGTCGCGCCCTCGGCCTCGGCGCCGCCGACGTACCCGGCGACCTTGTCGCGGTGCTCGCCGGTGATCAAGGGGCCCATCTCGTTGTCGGGTTCGCTGGCGGGACCGACCTTGATCGCGGGGATGCGGGCCCGGATCTTGTCGACCAGCGCGTCGGCGACCGAATCGATGGCCAGGACGACCGAGATGGCCATGCACCGTTCTCCTGCCGAACCGTACGCGGCGCTCACCGCGGCATCGGCGGCCATGTCGAGATCTGCGTCGGGCAGCACCAGCATGTGGTTCTTGGCGCCGCCGAGCGCCTGCACGCGCTTGCCGTTGCGGGTACCGGTCTCGTAGATGTACTTGGCGATCGGGGTGGACCCGACGAAGCTCACCGCGGCGATGTCGGGGTGATCGAGGATTCGGTCGACCGCCTCCTTGTCGCCGTTCACGACGTTGAAGCAGCCGTCGGGAAGGCCGGCCTGCTTGAGCAGTTCGGCGAGGAACATCGATGCCGACGGGTCTTTCTCGCTCGGCTTCAGGATGAAGGTGTTGCCACAGGCGAGGGCATTGGCGAACATCCACATCGGCACCATCGCCGGGAAGTTGAACGGCGTGATCCCTGCCACCACTCCGAGCGGCTGCTTGATCGAGTAGACGTCGACACCAGTGGAGGCCTGCTCGCTGTAGCCGCCCTTCATCAGGTTGGCGACACCGCAGGCGAACTCGACGTTCTCGAGCCCGCGGGCCACCTCACCGAGGGCGTCCGACAGCACCTTGCCGTGCTCGGCCGACAGCAACGAGGCGATCTCCTTGCGGTTCGCCGAGATGAGCTCGCGCATGTGGAACATCACCTCGGCGCGACGCGACAAGTTGGTGGCCCGGCGGAAGCGAGATCGACCGACGATGCCTGCTCGCCCGTGGCGGGGTTCCACACCACGCCGCTGCGACCGGAGGTGCCTTCGAGCACCTTGCCGTCGATCCAGTGGGAGATCCTGTTCATGTTGTGCTCCTCGAAGTTCAGAGAATGGGGTGAGGTTCGATCAGACCAGGTACTGCGACAGCCCGCGCCTCACGTACTGGCCGTGGCCCTTGCGGCCGACGTACTGATCGTGCTCGACCACGACGGTGCCACGGGAGAAGACCGTGTCGACCTTGCCGTCGATCACCCATCCCTCCCACGCGGAGTGGTCCATGTTCATGTGGTGCTTGTCGTTGATGCCGATCTTGGTCTTCGTGTTCGGATCCCACACCACGACGTCGGCGTCGCTGCCCGGGGCGATGACACCCTTTTTCGGGTACATGCCGAACATCCGCGCCGGCGTGGTGGAGCAGGTTTCGACCCATCTCTCGAGGGTGAGCTCGCCGGCCACCACCCCCTGGTAGACGAGCTCCATGCGGTGCTCGACCCCACCGATGCCGTTGGGGATCGCCGAGAAGTTGCCGAGGCCGAGCTCCTTTTGATCCTTGAAGCAGAACGGGCAGTGGTCGGTGCTCACCACCGCCAGCTCGTTCATCCGCAGGCCCTTCCACAGGTCGCCCTGGTGGCCGTGGCC
>VFMC01000175.1:0-8782 GCA_006515795.1 Acidimicrobiaceae bacterium
AGACGGCGCGGGTGGCAGCGCTCAGGGGTCACCGGGTGCGACTGATCGAACGAAGCGGATCGCTCGGTGGCGTGGCCGCGAGCGCCGGACCGGCAGCGCCGTTCGTCGACTGGCTCGTCGCCGAATGCCGCGTGGCCGGCGTGACGTTCCAGCTCGATGCCACCGTCGCCGGCGACGACCCTCATCTCGCCGGCCGATTGGTGCAGGCCACCGGCAGCCTGCCGGGCCTT
This sequence comes from Acidimicrobiaceae bacterium, assembly GCA_006515795.1. Taxonomy (GTDB): domain Bacteria; phylum Actinomycetota; class Acidimicrobiia; order Acidimicrobiales; family Ilumatobacteraceae; genus VFMC01. The sequence goes on from VFMC01000175.1 coordinate 231, forward strand.
CGCGAGTACGAGGTGGCCGATGATGCCGTAGTGCTCGACATCGTCGACGTGCGCGCCGGGCGCGTCCCGCTTCCGGCTGAGGGGACGATCGCGCTGTTCGATCCGATCGGCGGACCGGTCGCCGTCGAACTTGCCGCCGAGCTCGGTGACCGGGCTGTGCTGATCACCCAGGACCAGATCGCCGGCAACGAGTTGAGCCGCTCGGGCGACCTGGCCCCTGCCAACGTGCGGCTAGCCCAGCGTGGTGCCCGCATCGAACGGCGAGCCCTGCTGCGCAGCGTCGCGGCCGATCACGTCGTCGTCCAGGATCGCTTCAGCGATGAGCGGCGCAAGATCGAATGCGTGGCGCTCGTCGACTGCGGCTTCCGCCTCCCCGACCACGCGATCGCGGGGGCCACGGCGCGTGTCGGCGACTGCGTGGCGCCGCGCACCGTGCACGAGGCCGTCCTCGAAGCACGGCGCGCAGCCCGCACTCTTTGAACCACCTCCGCAGGGGCGACTTCGAAAAGCCGAGCACATCGTCATGTCCCGCGGGTCAGAATGTCGCGATGGGGGATGTTCTTCGCGCTGTGGGCCTGTGCAAGACCTACAACAAGGTCGATGCGGTCAAGGGGATCGACGTCGTCGTGGCCGATGGCGAGCGCGTCGGCCTGCTCGGCCCGAACGGCGCCGGCAAGACCACCACGTTGTTGATGCTGCTCGGCGCGGTGCTGCCCGACCACGGCTCGATCGAGGTCGCCGGCCATCGCTTGCCGCGCCACCGATCGAGGGCGATGCAGCACGTCGGTTTTGCTGCGGGCTACCTTCCGCTGCCCGACCGTGTGTTCGCCGGATGGTACGGCGTTCGCGACGAGCGCACCGCCGTCGACGAGACCCTCGAACGGTTCGGCATCACCGGCTTCGCCGATCGGCTGTGCAGTTCGCTGTCCAGCGGTCAACGCACGCTCGTCGGCATCGTGAAGGCCACCCTGCACCGACCGCGGCTGCTCGTGCTCGACGAGCCCACGGCATCACTCGATCCCGACATCGCACTCAAGGTGCGCACCGGACTGCTCGAGTACTGCACATCAACCGGAGCGGCGCTGCTCGTCACGAGTCACGACATGCGCGAGGTCGAGATGCTCACCGAGCGAGTGATCTTCCTCGCCCGTGGTCACATCGTGGCCAATGACACGCCGGCGGCTATCGCCGCGCTCTACGGCTACGACGATCTCGAGGGAGTCTTCCTCGAGTTGGCCGAGACCCACGGTCGTTGAAATGAGCTGGAGACGCATCCGGGTCGTCATCCGCAGGCACACATACGTGCTGTGGAGGGCGCCGCACCGCTGGTTCGACATCGCCTTCTGGCCGTTGATGGACGTGATCCTGTGGGGCAGCCTCGGCACCTACATCGCCCAGCAGGATGCCGGCAGCCGCGCCGGCACCCCGTACCTCATCTCCGGCATCGTGATGTTCCACGTCCTGTTCCAGAGCCAGATCGCGGTGGCCACCGGGTTCATGGAGGAGACCTGGAGCCGCAACCTGCTGAACGTGCTCACCACCCCGGTCACCGAGTTCGAATACGTGGCCGGCACCGCTGTCTTCGGCATGGCCAAGGTGCTGCTGGCTCTAACCACCGTGTCGGTCACCGCCTTCATCGCGTTCGGGTTCTCGCTCGACGAGATCGGTTGGTCGATGGTGCCGATCGCGGCGATCCTCGTCATCGTCGGCTGGGGTGTCGGCGTCGCCAACATCGGAGTCGTGCTGCGGTTCGGCCAGGGTGCCGAGATCCTCACGTGGGGCACCAACTTCATCCTCATGGCCCTTTCCGGTGTGTTCAACCCCGTCGAGGCGCTGCCAGGTGCGCTGCAACCCGTCGCCCGCGTGCTTCCGAGCACCCACGCCTTCAACGCACTGCGAACGGTCATGGGCGGCGATCCACTCCCCGTCGACGAGATCGTGATCGGCCTCGTCGGCGGCGCCGGCTTCGTGGTGGGAGGTTTCGCCTTCTCGTGGTGGATGCTGCGAATCTTCCGCCGCCGCGGCTTCGTCACCCGCTTCTCGTGACGCCGCAGCGGCGAACCCGCCAGAGCCGTACGGCGCGACGTCGTCGTATGGTGAGGCCGTGACTGCGTCTTTGGAACGTGCCCATCGAGAGTTCGCCGACCGCAACCCGCAGAGCCGGCTCTCCTACGTTCGGGCCCGAACGGTGCTCCCCGGTGGGCACACCCGTACGGTGCTCTCCCATGCACCGTTCCCACTCACTTTCGTGAGTGGAGAAGGCGCCAGGCTCACCGACGCCGACGGGCACACCTACATCGATCTGCTCGGCGACTACAGCGCGGGGCTGCTCGGGCACAGCGAAGGCCGCGTGCTCGACGCCGTGGCCCGAGCGTTGCGGGTGAACATGAGCGTCGGCGGCATCCACCCGGCGGAGGCCGACCTCGCTGTGCTCATGTGCGACCGTTTCCACCTCGACCGCGTGCGCTTCACCAACTCAGGCACCGAAGCAAACCTGATGGCGATCACCACGGCACGTATCGCCACCGGACGATCGACGATCATCGCCATCGACGGCGGATACCACGGCGGCGTGCTGTCGTACGCACACGGGCCGTCGCCGACCAACGCGCCCTACCCGGTGGCGCTGGCCACCTTCAACGACATCGACGCCACGGTAGAGCTGATCGAGCGGCACGCTAACGATCTGGCTGCCGTGATCGTCGAGCCTATGCTCGGCTCCGGTGGCTGCCTGCCCGCGTTCCCCGCGTACATCCAGCAGCTGTTCGCGGCGGCGCGAAGGGTTGGGGCGGTCTGCATCGCCGACGAGGTGATGACGTCGCGCCACGGACCCAGCGGCCTGCTGCACCTCTTCGACGCCGAAGCCGACATCACCACGTACGGCAAGTACATCGGCGGCGGGTTCTCCTTCGGTGCCTTCGGTGGGCGGGCGGCGCTGCTCGACCTGTTCGACACGAGCCCATCGAGCGATCGCCCGGCGAGCATCGGCCACGCAGGCACGTTCAACAACAACATCGCCACCATGACTGCGGGTTGCTCCGTGCTCGGCGAGGTGTTCACCGCCGATGTGGCCACGGCCCACACGGCCCGGGGCGACGAGTTCCGCAACACGGTGGCTGCGTGTCTCGCTCGACACTCGCTTCCGATCAGCGTCACCGGCTACGGCTCGATGCTTGCGCTGCACGCCGTGGCTCGGCCGCCGACGACGATGGCGGAAGCCGACCGACGCGACCACCACCTCCAGGAGCTGATCTTCTTCGGTCTGCTCGGCCGCGGCATCTACACGGCCCCGCGCGGCATGATCACCGTCGGCCTCGCACATACCGACGACGACCTCGCGGCAGCGATCGACGCGATCGACGACTGCCTCGCCGAGCTCGAATCGCGGGGCGCATGAGCGCGGCTGATAGGAACGTCGGATGATGGCGGACGCGACAGATGTGAGCGCCATCGGCGCCGTGCTGTGGGACATGGACGGCACGCTCGTCGATACCGAGCCGTATTGGATCGAGCGCGAGCGTTCGACCTGCGCGACTCTGCCAGCTACATCAGCAGGCACGGCGATGTCGATCTCCCCATCGACGACATCGTCCACCTCTTGCTCGACGGGGTCATCCAACGGGTGCAGCACCGCATCCCCTGGCGACCCGGCGCACGCGAGCTCCTCGACGAGCTCAGCACAGCCGGCATCGCCACCGCACTGGTCACGATGTCGTGGCGACGCTTCACCGACGCGGTCATCGCCGCCCTTCCCGATCAGTCCTTCGGCACCGTCGTCGCCGGCGACGACGTCGTCAACGGAAAGCCGCATCCCGAGCCGTACACCACCCATCGAGGATTCCCCCACCGGGGTGCGGTCGGCCATCGCCGCCGGCTGCTTCGTCATCGGTGTGCCCCACGTGGTGCCGATCCCCCGCGACCTCGGCCACCACGAGCTCGGTTCGCTCGCGGGTGTCGGAGTCGATGATCTCTTGCGACTTATGACCTCTTGCCATCGCGTCGATCGGGGTGCATGATGACCACAGCAGATCCCACTCGTGTGGGACCGGGCAGGCCCCCGAGGCGCTGACCCAGCGGGAGTGACATCCCCGGCATCGCCGGGGATGTCCCCATGTGCAAAGGCCCGCTCACCGGGGTCTCGACTCGGTGCCCGAGCTGTGGCATGGTGACGGTGTGCGCATCGCCGACTCCCCCCAAGACCACGGTGTCGATCCGACCACCCGGCAGCAATACGACGAACGGCGCGCCGCGATCTCGGCCCGCCACCTGCGGCCGCCGGCCACGCGTCCACCCACCGTGGCCCGCGGGGTGCACCACGTCGCACTGATCTGTTCCGACGTCGAGCGAACCGTCGAGTTCTTCGACGGACTGCTCGGGTTCCCGCTGATCGAGATGTTCGAGAACCGCGACTACGCCGGCTCGACCCACTTCTTCTTCGACCTCGGTGCCGGCAACTGCCTCGCCTACTTCGATCTTCCCGGACTCGACCTCGGCCCCTACGCCGAGGTGCTGGGTGGACACCATCACCTGGCCATCTCGGTCGATCGCGACGCATGGCAACGGATCAAGGACACCTTCGACGAGCGCGGCATCGACTACGCGCACGTCGACGGCTCGTCGATGTACTTCAGTGGTCCCGACGGTGAGCGTCTCGAACTGATCAGCGATCCCCTCCGCGAGATGTACGGCAAGCCCGTCGGCTGATCTTGGAGATGCACTTCGCCACCGTTTGGGAATCGATCGCCGACAGCATCGGCGACGCCACCGCCCTGGTGCACGGCCCAACCCGGCGCAGCTGGTCGGAGTTCGACGAACGCTCCGCCCGCATAGCTGCGGCCTTCGTCGACGCGGGGCTCCAACCCGACTCGAAGATCGGGCTGTACCTCTACAACGGCAACGAGTACCTCGAATCGCAGTTCGCGGCCTTCAAGACGCGCGGGGTCGCGGTGAACGTGAACTACCGGTACCTCGACGACGAGCTGTGGTACCTGCTCGACAACGCCGATGCGGAGGCGCTGGTCTTCCATTCTTCACTCGCCGACCGTGTGGCCCGAGTGATCGAGCGGCTCCCGAAGTTGCGGCTCCTGATCGAGGTGTACGACGGCGACCACGCCCAGGTTCCCGGTGCCCACCGGTACGACGAGGTGATCGCCACGTTCGATCCGATGCCGCGGATCTCGCGCCGCGAGGACGACATCTACATGCTCTACACCGGCGGCACCACCGGAATGCCGAAGGGTGTGATGTACGCGGTTGGCGGGATGACCGCCGGCTACATCGCCAGCGGCTATCCCCTACTGGGGCTTCAGGTCCCGACGAGCCCGACCGAGGTCGGCACGCTCGTGCAAGCCACCACTGCGGCCGGCAACCGCCTCATCTCGATTCCGTGCGCACCACTCATGCACGGCACGGGCATCTGGCTCGGTGCGCTCATCCCCCTCCTCGCCGGCGGTCTCGTGGCCACGCTCGAGAGCCGGTCGCTCGACGCCGGCGAGCTGCTGGGGCTGGTCCAGGCCGAGCGGGCCACGAACATCACCATCGTCGGCGATGCGTTCACCAAGCCGATCATCGCCGCGCTCGACGTCGCCGCACGCGCCGGCACACCGTTCGACACGTCATCGTTGAAGATGATCGTGTCGTCCGGCGTGATGTGGACGGCGGAGGTGAAAGAGCAGTTGCTCGATCGTGTCGAGCAGGTCGTGCTGCTCGATGCGATGGGATCCACCGAAGGTGGAATGGGCATCTCGATGTCGATGAAGGGCGTGCCGCCGGCGACGGCGAAGTTCAGCCAGATGCCCGACACCAAGGTCTTCACCGACGACGGCCGCCAAGTGACACCCGGTTCCGGAGAGGTTGGCATGGTGGCCGCCGGCGGCAACGTGCCACTGGGCTACTTCAAGGACCCGGAGAAGTCGGCCCGCACGTTCAAGGTGATCGATGGCGTGCGCTACTCGTTTCCGGGCGACATGGCGATGGTCGCCGAGGACGGATCGCTGGTCCTGCTCGGGCGGGGCAGCCAGCTCATCAACACCGGCGGGGAGAAGGTGTTCCCCGAAGAGGTGGAAGAGGCAGTGAAGCGCGTCGATGGCGTGCAGGACTGCCTCGTGGTGGGCGTCGACGACGAGAAGTTCGGACAGGCAGTCACGGCGGTGGCATCGCGCCGCGAGGGGGCCTCGGTCGACGAGGCAACGATCATCGCCGACGTGAAGACCCAACTCGCCGGGTTCAAGGCGCCGAAGCGAGTCGTGTTCGTAGCCGAGGTGCCGCGGGCGCCGAACGGCAAGGCCGACTACAAGGCGGCCAAGCAACAGGTTCTCGACGCGCTCGACGCCGAACCTCTGCAGCCCACAGGGGCAGCGCGCACTTAGCTATCCACCTGACGGGGCTCGTGCGCCCGGCGCGACGGTCAGGCCGGGAGGAGCTTGGCGCTGAGGAAGTCGAGCACGCGGCGCACGCTCGGCTCGTCGCGCTGCTCGGTGAGCACGGAGTGATCCTTCGGCGACGCGCTGGGCAGGTCGACGGCGATGAACGCGTCGCCGAGCAGCGCCCGCAGCGAATCGAACCGGGTGCCGACCAGCTTGTCGCCGGTGAAGCGCAGGCCGAGCACCTGACAGCCTTCGCTCGCCCGCTGAGCTACCGCCAGAGCATCGTCGGGCGAGAGGTTGAGGTCGGCACCGCGCCTGCCCTTTCCGACGGCGAAGGGCATCGACGGCTGCGAGAGCACCGGCGCCACCATCACCTCGTCGACCATCATGCCCAGCGCGAAGCCACCACTGAAGCACATGCCGATGGCGCCGACGCCGGGGCCACCGCATTCCTGGTGCAGCGACCGGGCCAGGGCGCGAAGCCAAGAGATGATCGGCGAGGTCTGGTCGAGCGCCCAGTGCGTGAACTCGCGCGAGATGCAGACCTTCGCCATCGACTGCGCCAGATACACGCCACCCGGCTCCTTGCCGGGAGAGCCGAACAGCGAAGGCATCATCACGGTGAAGCCGGCCGCGACGACGTCGTTGGCGAACTCGGCGACCTTGGGGGTGATCCCGGGGATCTCGTGGACGACGATCACACCTGGACCGGAACCGCGACGATACGTGTCGCGGGTGAACCCGGCAGCCGTGAACGAATCCTTCGTCCAGCCGCTCAGCACCTCTACCATCACCGTCTCCTCACTGCGGCGAGGGCGCGCTCGGCGAGCGCGTCGACCCCCACCTTGTACTGTTCGATGTCTACGCCCTGGTCGCCCATCGCGCCGTGAAGGTAGCGCGCGTAGACACCCTCGCTGATCACCGCGAGACGCCAGCACGAGAACGCGACGTAGTAGTCGATGCCACCGAGGTCGCGACCGGTGCGCGTGGCATAGCGCTCGAGCATCGCGGCATAGGTGGGGAAGCCCCCGGCCGGGGTGGGGTCGTTGCTGCGAACGTTGCCGACATCTCCGTCGAACCAGTACACGCCGAGGTAGCCGACGTCGGCGAGCGGGTCGCCCAAGGTGCACAGCTCCCAGTCGAGCACCGCGGAGATGCGACCTTGCACGACGTCGGTGAGGCAGTTGCCGAAGCGGTAGTCGCCGTGGGCGATGGAAACACCACGCTGCAAGGGAACGTCGGCGCGCAGCCTCTCGGCCACCTCGTCGACCGCAGCCAGTTCGCGGGTCTTGGAGCTCTCCCACTGTGTCGACCAGCGCTTCAGCTGCCGCTCGATGTAGCCCTCGCGCCTAGCGAAATCGCCGAGACCGACAGCGTCGACATCGACCGCGTGGAGGTCTGCGAGCACATCGATGAGATGCTCGGCCGCCGGCGTGCGGAGGTGTTGCGGTAGCTGCTCGGCACTGTCGACGCCGTCGAGCACCACGCCGTCGACGAAGCCCATCACGTAGAACGGTGCACCGTTGACGTGGACATCGGTGCACAGCCCGAGCGCCGCCGGCACCGGAACGTCGGTGCGGCCAACGGCCGCGATCACCCGATGTTCACGCGCCATGTCGTGCGCCGTGGCGAGCACGTGGCCGAGTGGTGGCCGGCGCAGCACGAACCGTGCTCCGTCGGCACCGGTGACGCGATACGTGAGGTTGGACCGGCCGCCGGCGATCAACTCGAACGAGAACGGTGCAACGGCACCGGCGATGTTCGCCGTGAGCCACGCCGACACCGGCTCGATCTGAACACCGAGAAGTGAGGGCGGGGCGGACATGGGCGCCCACCGTACCCGGGTCAGCCTGGCCGAGAGACCCCGACGACCTTGGCCCAGTTCACTACCGACACCTTCACGACGTCGCCCGATGCCGGAGCGTGGATCATCGAACCGCCACCGATGTAGATGGCGACGTGTCCGATCGGTGCCTTGTAGAACACGAGGTCGCCGGGCTGCACCTCGCCGTTCGACACATGAGGCGTCGACGCGTACTGCGCCGCCGACTGGTGGGGAAGCCCGACGCCGGCCTTGCCCCATGCGTACTTCGTGAGACCCGAGCAGTCGAAGGCGACACCAGGCGACTCGGCGGCGAAGCGATATGGCACTCCGAGCTGGCCCTGCGCGGCCGATACGGCGACGCC
>VFMC01000175.1:8827-15537 GCA_006515795.1 Acidimicrobiaceae bacterium
GCGACCGTCGGAGCCGACGAGCCGCCACCGGTGGCCGGTGCGGGCGCACCGCCGCCGCGGACGGTCGCGGGGGCCGAAGCCGACCCCGAGCCGGCCTGACTCTGGCGTGCCTGGGCCGCGGCGACGGCAGCGGCGATTCGGCGCTCCTGCTCGGCAATGACCAGGTCGCCGAGCTCGGCCTGCGCCGCGGCGTACTTCGAGTTGAGCTGAGTGGTGAGCTGCTCCCCCTGCTGCTGGCGCTGCTCGAGCGACGACACGAGGGTGGCCTGCTCGGCCTGCTTCGACTCCAGCGTCGCCTTCTCGGCGGTGAGGTCGTCGATGAGCGAGACGAGCTCGTCGCTGGTCCCGGCGCCCTGATCGAGCGCCACCCGCGACAGTTCGTCGCGCTGGAGATCGTCGGAGAAGGCTGCCGCCGAGGAGAACAGCGGCGTGAGCCCCGACGAACCACCTGACATGAACTTGTCGAGGGCGATGTCGGTGAGCTGACCCTGCAATCGCTGCAGCTCGGTGCTCTGTGCGTCGACCCTGGCCTGTGACTGCTGGATTTCGACGGCCAGCACGTCGATGCGGTCGAGCGCGGCGGCGTGGTCCTCCTCGAGCTGGCCGAGCTCGGCCTCCAGGGCATCGAGCTCGTCGGCGATCTGGGCGACACGCCGTTCCTGGTCGCCGACGGCATCGGCCGCTACTACGGGGGCGCTGAAGCCGACGGCGACGAGCGCCGCCGCGAGGGCAACGTGAGAGAAGGGTCCACTCCGCATGACGGAGGATGACGCTACCAAATGTTACGAACGAGTGTCGAACGGGCGCCGGCCGTCACACGCCGCTACTCCCACTCGATCGTGCCCGGGGGCTTCGAGGTGATGTCGTAGACAACCCGATTGATGCCGCGCACCTCGTTGATGATCCGGTTCGACATCGTCTCGAGCAGCTCGTAGGGCAACCGCGCCCAATCGGCGGTCATGGCATCGTCGCTGGTGACGGCCCTGATGATGATCGGATGGGCGTAGGTGCGCTCGTCGCCCATCACGCCAACCGAGCGGATGTCGGCGAGCACCGCGAACGCCTGCCACAGCTCGCGCTCGAGGCCGGCAGCAGCGACCTCCTCGCGGACGATGGCGTCGGCATGTTGCAGGATCTCGACGCGCTCGGGCGTGACCTCGCCGATGATCCGCACCCCGAGCCCGGGCCCGGGGAACGGCTGCCGCAACACGATCTCGTCGGGGAGGCCGAGCTCGTGGCCGAGGCGCCGCACCTCGTCCTTGAACAGGTGCCGCAGTGGCTCGACGAGCTTCAGGGTCATGTCCTCGGGGAGGCCGCTGCCGCCGCTCTCGATCACGTCGGGGTACAGCGTGCCCTGCACCAAGTACTCGGCGTCGCTCAACCCACCCGTGTTCTCCTCGAAGATCCGCACGAACAGCTCACCGATGATCTTGCGCTTCGACTCGGGATCGGTGACGCCTTCGAGCCGTTCGAAGTATCGCTCGCCGGCGCTCACGTGGATGAGCTCGATCCCCATGTTGCGCCGGAACGTCTCGACGACCTGATCGCTCTCGTTGAGCCGCATCAGCCCGGTGTCGACGTAGACGCAGGTGAGCTGCGACCCGATGGCGCGGTGCACGAGCGCCGCGGCGACGGCGGAGTCGACACCACCACTCAATGCACAGATGACCCGGCCCGATCCGACCTGTGCTCGTACGGCAGCGACCTGATCGTCGATGATCGACGACATCGTCCACGCCGGGGGGCACCCGGCCAAGCGGTGGAGGAACTGTTCGAGCACCGCCATGCCGTGGGGTGTGTGGACCACCTCGGGGTGGTACTGCACGCCCCAGATTCTCTTGGTGGGATTCTCGAGGATCGCCACGGGAGCGTCGGCTGTGGACGCCGTGGCGAAGAACCCGGGGGGAGCCTCGGTGACCGCGTCGAAGTGGCTCATCCACACGTCCTGCTGATCGGGGATCGCGTCGTGCAGCAGCGTGGACGTGGAACCACGGATGCGGCTGAGCCGCGCCCGGCCGTACTCGCCGCGCATGCCGCGACCGACGACGCCACCCAGCTGTTGGGCGATGAGCTGCGCGCCGTAGCAGATGCCGAGGATCGGGATGCCGAGCTCGTAGATGGCCGGGTCGAGCGAAGGTGCTCCGTCGACGTGAACGCTCTTCGGGCCCCCCGACAGGATGAGCGCAGCCGGGGACCGCTCGGCGATCTCTGTGGCCGTGATGCGGTGCGGCACGATCTCGGAGTACACGTTGAGCTCGCGAACGCGACGGGCGATGAGCTGTGCGTACTGGGCGCCGAAGTCGACCACGAGCACGGGGCGATCGGCGGGGTCGGCGGCCATGGGGGTCGATGGTAGGGGCTGCACGCCGATCACCACCGAATCTGGCTCTTCTCATCTGTCCGACGGCCGGCGAGGAACGGGCCTTGGGCAGTGGCACGATGAGCGCATGAAGATCCGCCGGCTGATCGCAGTCGCAATCGTGTCGATCGGCCTAGGTGGGCTGGCAGCGTCGTGTTCCGACAACAGCACCAGCGGGGGCGACGACCCGTTGGCAACCGCCGCGACCGGGGCCGAGGCGACCACGATCGGCACCAACCCGTTCATCCCCGACGACGTGAACATCGGCGACTGCCTCAGCTCGTTGCCACGCCCCGGATGCGGCACCGAGGCGAGCTCCAGCGGTGCGACGCTGATCACCTTCGGTGTCCTCGTGGCCGGCCTTGCGTTCATCGGCTGGCGCATCGGCCGCGGTGTGCGCCAGCGCGATGCCGGCCGATCGCCCCGCTGAGCCCCCGGCCGGTAGCGCGGCAGCGATCAGCGCCACACTCCGGAGATGTCGACGACGAGCTGTGTCGGCACCATCGAGAACACGCACCCGTAGCCGCGGGACGAGGCCATCAGGGCAGCGCTCGCGGTGGTGTCGGCTGCGCCGAAGTTGGCGTTCGACGTACCTGGCCACGGAGAACCGAGACACGGGTAGGCGGTGAGGAAACCGGCCGCCGAGGTCTCGGTCGCGGTGAGGTTCACCTGCGCCGCGACGAGCTCGCCGAGCGGCACCACGTCCGCGAGGTTCGACGCGTGGTAGCGGTGTCCGTCGACCCTCGTGTCGAGCAGTCGTTGCGGGGTGACCGCGGTGTACCGGGCGCCGGAACCGACGCGATACTCGGCGACCTTGTCGACCACGAGGTCGGTCTCACCTGATGTGAACAGGCACACCCGCCCACCGGCGCCGACACGAACGTTCACCAGGTTGGGTCGGGTGATCCCGGTCACCGGATTCAGGTTCGACACGGTGGGCCGCGGCGTGCCACATGGCCAAGCGGTGACGAACCCCGAGGTCGACGGGTCGACGGCGGTGATCGAGAGTGCAACCGCTGTCGTCGACGACGATGCCCCCAGCGATGCCAGCCGCGGCGACCCGCCGAGGCCCGAGCGGGTGTCGACGAGCCGCTCCGCGGTCGGCACGAGCCCGACGGAGGAGCCGGTCGTGAGCCAGCCGTTGAGGTCGACGATCAGGTCGGTCGCCGCCAACGTCGTGAAGCAGATCCGGCCGTCGCCGAGCGGAACGATGGCGGCGTTGGTGACCGCCGCGGCCGCGCTCGGGTTGAGGTTCGATGTGGTCGGCTCGTCGGCCACGCACGGATAGGCGCGGACGAAGCCGGGCCCGGCGCTGCGGTCAGCGGTGAGGTTCAACGCCACCGAGGTGGCCCCTGCCGGTGCGAGAGCGCGCAGATCGAGCACGGCTCGTCCACCGGCAGGCAGAGTCGTGAACGGCTGACCCGCCTCGCGGGTGTCGACGAGACGCACCGGGTCGACGGGCACGAACCCGGCGGACGCGCCGGGCGGGGTCGTGAATGCGGGTGGTGTTGCGGCACCGAAGGGCGGCGAGGCGGCCGGAACGGGCGCCGAGTAGAACGTCGGCCGGTACAGCCAAGCGTTGCTGCGCCACAGATCGAAGTTGCCGCCGCTCGACAACGCGATCACCATGCGGCCCTGGGCGTCCAGCCACGGCATCAAGAACGCGCCGTAGTTCCCGCAGGTGCCGCACTTCATGTCCTGTCCGACGGCAATCGTCTGCACCGTCTGCCACGGGCCCTGTGCAGCCGCGGCACGATCGATGGTGATCACCGAACCCCACCACTCGTTCTGCTTCGTGACCGATACGAAGGTGTCGCCGAACCACTGCACGCTCATCGGATTGGCCACGTTGCGAGACACGACCGCTGTCGCCGCACCACCGGAGGTTGACCAGCCGGCGCCGGTCCAGTACTCCGGTGGCGCATCGAAGTGGCCGCGCGGCACCCGGGCCAGGTAGGTGTGCGGCATGCAGGATGCGTCGAACTGACCGATCGAGCCCACCGCATTCGCGTACTGCCGGTAGCAGTGGCTGTACAGGTAGCTGTACCGGTCGGTCGACACGACCGACCAGCCATACAGGCGCGACGACGTATCGGTGGCGGGCGCGAAGTAGAGCTGCCGCAAGGTGACGGGGTCGAGGATCGCCAGCCACGAGCGCACCGGCGCCGCCGGGTAGGTGGCGCCGGCGCCGTTGGGGTTGTGCATCTCCGCCATGAAGATCCAGAGGTTCCCGTCGTAGCCGATCTCACCGTCGAGCGGCCAGAACCAGGTCCGGCTGTCGATCGTCTCGGCATCACCGATGAAGTCGCGGCCCCGGCTTCCCTGCACGGTGAAGCACGTGCCCTGTTGCACGATGGCACCGTTGTGGACCGCGTTGGTGGCAGTGCCGTTGGCCACATCGGTCGCGTTGTCGTTGCGCAGGTTCTCGTCGTTGCTGAAGTGCAGGTCCTGGAACATCCACAGCACACGCCCGTCGGGCAGTGGGTACGCGTGGGGGTAGTCGCCGCCGCCGAATCCCTGGTTCGCGTCTGTCGCACCGACGCCGGGTGCGGCGAACAGCGCATCGAGTTGCGCCTCGTCGAGCGTGCCACGACCACAACTCGGAGCAGCTTCGACCGCGGCGATGAAGGGTGTCGCCAGCGACGTCGCGCCGACTGCGAGGACGAGCAGGCCGGCAACTGTCACGGCGCGCCAGAACTGTGTTCGCACCCTTGGCTCCTCCTCGTTTCGAGAACCTCGTTGAACGGATCAGTGGTTCATCGGCACGAGAAGGTCGGAGCAGAAGGAGATCGTTCCGCTCACGAGCGGGTGCGGCGCCTCCCACGGCACGAAGTGCCCGCAGTCGCGCAGCAGGAACGGGCCGACGTGTCGCGGCAGCACTCGCGCAGCCATCCGGTCGAAGGCCGGGTAGATCACGTGATCGCTGGTTCCGTGCAGGATCAGCGTGGAGGTGCGCTCGTTCAAGCCGAGCCGCGCCGGCTCGCTGCGGGCGTGCTCCGCGAAGGCGCTCTCGTAGCCACCGAAGCTCGCCCGCAGATGTGCCGCGTCGCCGAACGGTTCGGTGTGGAAGTCGACCTCGTCGGGCTGGGCGAAGGCGCCGGGATGCGCCCAGAACCGACTGGTGTAGAACGTGGCGATGTAGCGACGCCGCTGCTCGGGAGTTGCCAGCTCGGCAGCCAACCCGTCGGGGTCGAGGCCCTGGCGGAGGAAGTAGTCGCTCGCCTCGCGAGCCGGCCGGGTGCCGGCGATGTCGGCCATCTCGGCCTTCAGGAATGGCAGCGGCGAGTTGAACAGCACCATCCGGTCGACCCATTGGGGGTGGCGCAGGGCGAGGTCTTGGATGACCGGGCCACCGAGATCGCCGCCGAGCAGAACCACCCGTTGATGACCGAGGTGGCCATGAACCAACGCGTACAGATCGTTGGCATGACTCGCCACGTCGTGAAAGCCGTCGGGGCCGAGCTCGCTGTCGCCGAACCCGCGAAGGTCGGGCACGATCACCTCGAACCCGGCGGCGGCGAGCGGCTCGATCACCTTCCAGAAGATGCGCTTGGTCTCGGGCCAGCCGTGCACGCAGACGAGCGGCACCCCACCGATGTTCTCCCGAACGAAGGCCTGCCCGAAACCGCGCCGCGCTGCCCGGTGCAGCTGGAAGCGATCGGGATCGACGAACTGGCTTGTGGTCATGTGCCATCTCATCACGTGGCCTCATCCCGTGGCCTCATCACGTGGCCTCATCACGTTGTGACGTCGCGGGGCGTCGCCACGTAACGTCGGGCGGATGACGCCAGAGGAGTTCCGCACCCACGGTCACGCGCTGATCGACTGGATCACCGACTACGTCGAGAACATCGAGCAGCACCCCGTGGCCGCAGCGGTGCAGCCCGGCGACATCCGCGCCTCGATGCCGGAGCACCCGCCGGCCGCGGCCGAGCCCTTCGGCGAGGTTCTCGCCGATCTCGACCGGATCGTCATGCCCGGCATCACGCACTGGCAACATCCCAGCTTCTTCGCCTACTTCCCCGGCAACTCGTCGTACGCCTCGATCCTGGGTGATCTGGCCTCGGCCGGCCTCGGGGTGCAAGGCATGAGCTGGGTCACCAGCCCGGCATGCACCGAGGTGGAGACACTGATGCTCGACTGGATGGTCGAGCTGCTGGGCCTCCCCGAGCGGTTCCGGTCCACCAGTGCCACCGGTGGTGGCGTGATCCACGGCTCGGCCAGCGAGGCCACCTTGGCCTCGATCCTCGCCGCACGCTGGCGGGCATCGGGTGGTGCGATCAACCACGTCGGCGACACCACGAAGCTCGTGGCGTATGCCACGTCGCAGGCGCACTCGAGCATCGAGAAG
>VFMC01000176.1:0-8290 GCA_006515795.1 Acidimicrobiaceae bacterium
CCGCATTGGTGGTCAGCGGGGCCGACGACCTGCTCTGCCCGCCACGATGTGGAGAGGAGCTCGCCGTTGCCCTCGGCGGCAGGTTCGTGTGCGTTCCCGGCGCCACCCACCTGCTCACCCTCGAGCAGCCCGCGACGGTGGCGAACCTGCTCGATGCCCACCTCGGTACGGTCGAGGCGATGGCGATCCGGACCACCGACGCCTAGTCTGCCGACGATGCCCGCCGAGCGCACTGAGCCCACAGAACCGACGGTGGCGGATCTGGCCGAACCGGGGGTTCGCACCGATCAGGTGTTGGCCGAGTGGCGGGTGGCGCGCCCCGACCTCGACGCCAGCCCGATCAGGGTGTTCGCAGCCGTCGCCGTTGCGGGTCGGTTGGTGGAGGAGTTCTACGAATCGAGCGCCGCCCGCCACGGCATCCTCGGTGCCGACTTCTTCCTGATGGCCGAGCTGCGCCGGCGCGGCGAACCATTCGCATGCACCCCGGGCGAGCTGTCCGACGTGCTGGTGCGGTCGACCGGCGGGATGACGAAGCAGCTCGACCGGATCGAAGCGGCCCGGTACATAAGACGGGTCGCCAATCCCGAAGACCGGCGCTCGAGCCTGGTGAGGTTGACTCCACGGGGCCGCAGGCTCATCGATGCCGCACTGGAAGATCACTTCCGGGCCGAGACCGAGCTGCTGGAGGGCCTCGACGAACCGGAGCTCGATCGATGCGTGCAACTGCTGCGCGCGCTCGGTTCGAGGCTGCGCGACTGGACCCCCACGGACTGATCGATCAGCGAGCCGACGGCTCTCCTACGCTGCAGCCGTGAAGTGGAGCCGACGAAAGAAGCTGATGTACGTCACCGGAGGATCCGGGTTCCTTGGCCGGCACCTCATCGGCACCGAGGCGTCGCGCGACTGGGAGTTCGTCGCACCGCCGTCGGCGACGCTCGACATCCGCCAACCCGGCGCCGTGCTCGACGACATCCGCGAGTGGCGTCCCAACGCCGTCGTGCACCTGGCGTACAGACGCGACGACCGCCCGACGATCGTCGCCGGCAGCGCCAACGTGGCCAGGGCCGCGGCAGCAGTCGGCGCCCACCTGGTGCACGTTTCGACCGACGCCGTGTTCGGCGGCCGCGATGCTCCGTACGTGGAGGCCGACCTGCCGGACGCGATCACCGACTACGGCAGGTGGAAGGCAGAAGCAGAGGTCCACGTCGTTGATCTACGGCACCGACCGGCTCGCGCAGATCCAGCGGGATGTGGCCGAGGCCGCCGCGGGACGAGCCTCGGCGGGAGGAGCGAGGATGTCGTTCTTCACCGACGAGATCCGGTGCCCGGTGCACGCCCTCGACCTGGCCCGCGTGCTGTCGTGGCTCGCCGAACGCCCCGACGTGACCGGACCGCTGAACGTGGCCGGCCCTGAGGCGGTGGATCGACTGACGCTGGCGC
Organism: Acidimicrobiaceae bacterium; assembly: GCA_006515795.1. Classification (GTDB taxonomy): domain Bacteria; phylum Actinomycetota; class Acidimicrobiia; order Acidimicrobiales; family Ilumatobacteraceae; genus VFMC01. Next base: position 1,441 of record VFMC01000176.1, read on the forward strand.
GGCGGGCGGCCACCTGGATGGGGCACGAGACGTCGCTGCTGCGTGGCTCCACGATCGCCGAGTCAGGAATGCTGCGCCCGGGCCGAATCGTGCTCGACATGACGTTGGCTGCATCACTCGGGTTCGGTTGCCGTTCGATGGCCGAAGCGCTCGTTAGTTGACGATGTTGGCGATGCCCGGCGCGTCAGGCGCCGCTCATGGTCATGTCGCGGCAGGGTGGAGGCGATGGTGAACTCGCGCACAGGCGCTCCGAGCTGACCATCGGTGATCAACAGTCCCGACGCACCAGTCGAGAAGTCTCCGCTGATCGAGTTGACACCGCTGTGCATGCCCGAGACCGACTGCACCAGCACACCGTCGTCGATGTCGGCAACCAGCTCGGCTTGCAGGCGCGCACCTGGCGTGAGCTGAAGGGCCAGGCAACCCACCCCTGGTGTGCCCCGGAAACCACCGCGCACCGCGTTGGCGGTGCTGACGGTGTTGGCTCGACGGGCACTGTACGACGAGTGAACGAAGCCGAGCAGGGTGCCGCCATCGATGAGCACGTTGCGGCGAGCCGCGAGGCCCTCACCATCCAGTTCGGTAGCCGTGTACGCGAGAGGGTTGGTGGGGTCGTCGACCAGGGTGAACTGCGGGCTCGCGACCGCCTCGCCGACGCGGTCGCGGAACAGGCTACGACCCTTGATCACAGCCTCTCCGTTCAACGTGCCGGAGATGACCCCGAGGAACTGCGCGGTGACGAACGGGTCGAGCACCACGGTGAGCCGCTTGCTTGCGGGCTTTGTCGCCCCGAGCAGGCGCGTGGCCCGGTCGGCGGCCTCGCGTGCCGCCTTGGCGAGATCGAAGTCGTCCGGTGATCGACCTACGCTGAACCCGAATCCGGTCTGGGTTTCGTCGCCGTCGTCGGCGAGCGTGCTGGCGCTCACGTAGCAGCCGTTCTCGCGGCCGGAACGACGGATGCCGGTGGTGGTGGCCACCGCCGACTCGGACGCGACGTCGCTGTAGTTCGCGTCGTCGATGCGGACGCGACCATCGGCAGCCAGCGTGAGCCGCTCGAGCTCCTTGGTGAGCTCGATCTTCCGATCGGTGGAGTACTCGGCCAGCGTTGCGCTCCACAGCTCCTGGGCCACCACGTCGACACCATCGGGCTCGGCCAGGCCCGCCCATTCGTCGGGCGTACCGAACTCGACGTTGTCGCGCGCCTCGGCCAACACGTCGGCAACGGCTTGCTGGTCGAGCGTGCCGGCGTAGGCGAAGCCCGTGCGGCCATCGCGGATGATGCGGATGCCGATGCCCTCGCTCCGGGCGCTCACGAAGTGCTCGATCTCACCCTCGTATACGCGGATGTCGGTCTCGCTGTCGCGCGACACGAAGGCCTCGACCTGTTCGCCGGGACGCGCCTGGGCGATGACTGCATCGGCGATTGCCTGCATCTCACTCATGTCGCCGTGCCGCCGATCGTCATCGCCTTCACGCGTAGCGTCGGTTGGCCGTCGCCCACCGGAACGCCCTGGCCGTCCTTGCCGCACGTGCCGGGATTCCCCATCGCGAAGTCGTTGCCCAACAGGTCGATGTCGCGCAGCACCTGCGGGCCGTTGCCCACCAGGTTGCCCTCGCGCAACGGCTCGGTGATCTCGCCGTGCTCGATGAGGTACGCCTCGGTCATGCCGAACACGAAGTCGCCGGTAGCGGTGTTGACGCTGCCGCCGCCGAGCTTGGCGACGTAGACGCCGTGATCGGTGGCCCGCACGATGTCGTCGGGCTGTTCGGTGCCGTTGAGCACGTAGGTGTTGGTCATCCGCACCATCGGCAGGTGCATGTAGCTCTGCCGCCGACCGTTGCCGCTCTGCCGCCGGCCCTCCTTGCGGGCCCGCAGGTAGTCCCACATGTAGTCGGTGAGCACACCTTCTTCGATGAGCACGTTGTACTGGCTGGGGTGCCCTTCGTCGTCGATGCCGATCGCTCCCCATTCGGTGCTCATGGTGCCGTCGTCGACGAGGGTGACGAGCGGCGAGGCAACCAGCTCGCCGGCCTTGCCGCGGTACACGCTGGCCCCCTTGGCCACGAGATCGGCCTCGAGCCCGTGCCCACATGCCTCGTGGAACAGCACACCGCCGCTGCCGCGCTTGATGACGACGGGCAGCGAACCGCTCGGCGCGGGACGGGCGCTCAGCTTGGTGATCGCCTGACGCGCCGCATCACGGGCCAGTTCCTCGACGTCGACGGTGTCGAACATCTCGAACCCCACGGTTTGGCCGGCGCTCTGGAATCCGGTCTGCATCCCGGCGTCGCCGTTGGCCACCACGCTCATCCGCACGAGCCCGCGAACCTGCTCGTCCTCGGCCAGCACACCGTCGGTGTTGGCAACGAGGATGCGCCTTCGGCTGTCGCCGTAGCCGGCCGACACCTGCACGATGGAGGCACCTGCGGCGCGGGCGGCTTCGTCGATGCGGCGGAGCAGCTCGACCTTTTCGGCCTTCGGCACATCGTCGGGATAGCGCGCCACCCTGTTGACGTCGGTCGCGGCGCGGCGGGTGAGCTCGATCACTCTCGTTCCTCCGCCTCCCTGGCTGGCTGCAGCCGCAGCGGATTCGGCCGCGACGCACAGGCCGGCCTCGCTGAGGTCGGCGGTGTGCGCAAAACCGGTGGTGTCGCCCTTGACGACGCGGATGCCGGCACCACGATCGCGGCCGCTCGTGACCTGCTCGATCCGACCGTCGTCGAGTCCCGCCGAGGTGGACCGCTTGTCCTCGGCAAACACCTCGGCGAATTCGGCGCCGCCGCGAACCGCCGCCCCGAGCACCCGAGTGAGAACGTCGTGATCGATCATCGGGCGAGCCTACCGAGCGCTCCCGCACCGACGCCCAGGGTCAGCGGCTGAACAGCTCCTCCGCAGCGGCCCAAGTGTCGTCGACCAGATCCCAGCCGGCCGAGTTGGTCTCCTCGTAGTGGCCGTCGGGCTCGCCGAGCTCACGGCCCAGCGCCTGCCCGTAGCGGCACACAGCCATCAGCGCATCGCGAGCAGCACCTGCTGGCATCGCTTCGCCCGGCGACGGGTCGGACAGCCCGCGACAAACCGGGCCGGATACAGCGTCGGGCGTGATCAGATGACCCTCGTCGAACAGGCGCTGGCACGTGTAGCCGCCGACCGCCGGCATCACCAGATCGAGGCACTTCAGTCGCACCTCCTCGACCGGCACCCAGTATCCCAGCTCGTCACCACCGAGCCCGATGGTGAACGTGAGCTCGGTCGGCACCAGATCGAGCAATGCGCCTGGGATCACGTAGGCGTCGCCCACCGCATGCAGCTCGGGTTCCTCGTAGTACGCGGCCGTGTTGGTGGCGAAGTCGTCGGGCAGGCCGATGACCAGTTCGGGTGGCAGCTCGCCTGGCATGAACAGGAATCCCACCCCGCCCACGTTCACGAACACGAGGCGTGTCTCGAGCACATCGCCGGCGCGGATCTGGCTCTCGATCAACGGCGTGAGCAGCGGATCGTCGACGAAGGCACCGCCGTCGTCGACGCAGTTCGCATCGGTGAAGGGCCTGCCGGTGCAGGTGTACGCCGGTGGTACCTGCCAGCCGAGGTCGCCATCGGCGAGGAGCACGCGGAACCCGATGTTCGTGAGCCGCGTGTAGAACGGCTGCTCGTCCCATGCGATGGTCGACTCGAGCGCGGGCGCGTCGGCTGCGGTCTCGAGCAGCTCGGCCACTCGCTTGGCCAGCTCGGTACCGATCGCTTCGGTACGGGCGAAGTTGCGATCGCGGAAGTCGGCGCGTCGGCCCCGCCGGGACCGATCTGGCTGCCGACTGCACCGTTGAGGTAGATCACCTCGCCACCAACCTGGCTCTGCAGCCGAGTGCGCAGCGCCCCCGGGTAGTCGGCGGTGAAGTACCGCCCCTCGGCCGAGCAGTCGTCGTCGGTCCAGCCCTTCATCGCACACGCCTCGGTGAGGTCGACAGGGGGCGCCCAGTTCAGGGTGGTCTCGGGATGACTGGTCCACTGCACGACGGTGGCGATGGCGCGGTCGGCGGCGGCGCTTTGGACCCGGAGCACGTTCACGCGGGGATCGATGACGAGCGGGTCGCGGCCGTCGGTCATCCCGAAGTAGTGCTCGCCGGTCGCGGCGGAGAGCTGCGCGGGCTCCAGCGCGGCGACCGCCTCGGCGATGGCTGCGGCGGTCTCGTCGGCCATCAGCGCATACCAGTCGTCGTTCACGCTGAACGCCGAGTCGGGTCCGTGGTGGTTGTGCGTGGCGCTGATGATGATGCGGGCGCCATCGGCGAGCTCCGGGAGGCGAAGATCATGTACACGTCGACCGATGCCATCACGAGCAGTTCGCTGCCATTCGATAGGGCGAGCGCCGACGTGCGCAGGTCGTCGTGCACCCACGAGCCGTCCTCCGACCCGTTGCCCACGTCGACACGACCCTGATCCCATTGCGGAACGAACACACCGGGGTCGTCGGCGTCGAGCTCCTCCCATCCCGGCGCCTCGGCGAGGTAGGCGCGTTCACCGTCGACCGTCGGCAGCACGCTGCGGCTCGCCGCCCCAGCCATGAAGCCGGCAACGGCCGGCGATGCACCCGGCTCCGTGGGGGGCTCCGTGGTCGGGTCGGTGGTCGGGTCGGTCTGTACGGAGGTGCCGGTCGGTTCCGCCGTTGACGCGGATCGTGCCGAGGTCGCGGACGGGTCGTCCTCCCGAGTGGTCGAACCGCCGCCGGAGCACGCGACCAGAGCTATCGCGGCAGCGCCTGCCAGGACCGCCCGCATCGGGCGCGCATCCGGTCTTTGCAGCCGGGTCCGAAGTGGAAGCCGCTCATCCATCGTTGGAACTCATGATCGCGACGCTAATGCCGCTGCAGCTCCGAACGCCCGTTGGGGGAAGCTCGAGGTGCGGCTCAGGTTCACGGTGCCGGCTGCCGATACACGAGGGTGGGTGGCAGCAGGAGAGGTCACCCGCGTGCTCGTGGAGGTCGACCGATTCAACAGCAACGAACGCTAGGCCTGCGGATCTCGCTGCTCGCAGTTGCCCTGATGACGCTGGCCTCGTGCGCCGGCGAAGCAGCCGAGAAGATCGCCGACGACCTTTCGGTGGTGGAGGTCTCCGTGCCTGCCGGCAACGGCGGCATCGTCGGGGAGGTCACCCAGCAAGGGTGCTCGCTCGAGCGCGCCAGCCTCGAACAGATCCTCGAGACCTTCACCATTCTCGAAGGTCACGCGCCGACGCTCGAGACCGATCTCGTGCCGAACTACCTACGCAGCGAATCGGTGATGTTCGACATCACTGCGGAAGGCGCGCTCGTACCGGCACCCGACTCCGGCTGCATCTGAGGCGGCGACGTCGGGCCCGAACCTCAGGCCAGGTTGGACGAGCGCGGATATACATCGCTCGGGTCGGTGATCACGTTCACCAGATACGGCACGCCCGCGGCGAACCCGCGGTCGATGGCCGGTCCGATCTCGCGCGGATCGGTCACCATCTCGCCCCCACCGCCGAGCGCGGTGACCACCTGGTCGTAGCGGCAACCGGGCTGCAGGTCGCAAGCGACATCCCAGCCGTAGATGGCTTGCATCGGGTGCTTCTCCAGGCCCCACATCCCGTTGTTGCCGACCACCATCACCACCGGCAGCCCGTGGCGTACGAGCGAGTCGACGTCCATCAGGCTGAACCCCGCGGCACCATCACCGAGCAAGACCACGACCTGGCTCGACGGTCGTGCGACACGGGCGGCAATGGCGTATCCCATGCCGTTCCCGAGGCATCCGTACGGTCCGGTGTCGAGCCAGCACCCCGGCTGCTGCACCTCGACGAACTTCCCGGCGTACGACGCGAAGTCGCCGCCGTCGCAGATGACCACCGCATCGTCGGCGAGCCGTTTGGCGAGCTCGCCGTAGATCCGGCTCGGTTTGATCGGTGCGGTGTCGGCAGCCAGTAGCGCCGCGTCGTTCGCCGCGCCGACCCGCTCCGCAGCGCGCAGCTCGGCGATCCAGTCGCCACGGTCGCGAGCGGCGCGATGTTCGGCGAATGCACGAAGCACCGTGGCCAGGTCGCCCGCCGCCGTCGGCACATCGACGTGCCCGGCGCGCTGGCTCTCGCTGTCTACGACGTGGGCGACCTGGGCGTTGCCGAACCGACCGAAGCCGAGGCGGAAGTCGAGCGGTGTGCCGAGCACGACCACCAGGTCGGCTCGTTGCTTGAGCAGGCCGCGGGTGCGCAAGAAGGCGAGCTCGTGCCGCGCCGGCAACATGCCGCGTCCGAGACCGTTGAAGAAGCACGGCACGCGCAGGTGCTCCACTGCCGCGCGGAGCTCGTCCCAGGCACCGTCCCAGTACACGTCGCTGCCGACGATGAAAGCCGGTCGATCGGCCTGGGCGATCATCGTCGCGATCGCCGCAACTTCATCGGGATCGGGGGTGCTGCCCCGGCCGACGCTCGAATCGACCGGCGGCAGCTCGCCGGCGGATGGTCCGAACACGTCGAGCGGGAAGTCGAGGAACGTCGGACCGCGATGCGGCGCCATCGCCAACGCCGCGGCATCGTGCACCATCGCTGCGGCCCTTGCGGAATCCTTCACGGTGACGGCCGACTTGGTGATCGACTGCACCACCGGAAGGTGATCCATCTCCTGCAACGATCCCGAGCCCCACCGCAGTTCTGGGGCGCGGCCGCCCATCACCACCACCGGCGAACCGTTGAACCAGGCACTGGTGATCGCCGAGACGCCGTTGGTGATCCCCGGTCCGGCGGTGAGTGCGGCGAACCCAGGTCGTCGAGTGAGCTTCGCATAGGCCTCGGCGGCGAAGGTGGCCGCCGACTCGTGCCGGGTGTCGACCACGCGCATCCCCT
>VFMC01000176.1:8331-16528 GCA_006515795.1 Acidimicrobiaceae bacterium
CGTCGTAGAGCGGCCAGATGTGACCGCCGTTCAAGGTGAACATCACGTCGGTGCCGAACTGCATCATCGCCGCCACCGCCTGCTGGCCCGCGTGCCCCTCGACCGTCGTCCCCATCGGCACAGTGTCGCAGACGCCGGTGGCCGGTGAGGGGCCCGAGGGTTTCGGGCAGGGCGCGGGGTGGGCAGCCTCAGACCCTCGGGCGTGCTCGAACGACTCGGGTGGTTGCTGGCGACTCGGGTGGTTGCTGGCGACTCGGGTGGTGCGGCGGCATCGGACGCGCCGGTGCGTGACGATGCCGGGCATCGACACCAGGGGTAGCGTGGTCTCCACCATGGCACTGTCCGACATCCGCGAACCAGCCGATCTGCGGACCCTGTCGTATCCCGAGTTGTACGACCTCGCCGGCGAGATCCGCGACTTCGTCGTGCAGGCCGTGGCCGAGAACGCCGGCCACCTCGGCAGCAACCTCGGGGTCGTCGAGCTCACCCTCGCGCTCCATCGGGTGTTCGAATCCCCCACCGACGCGATCCTGTGGGACACCGGCCACCAGGCTTACGTGCACAAGATCGTCACCGGCCGCCAGAGCGGGTTCGAGCGGCTCCGCCAGGCCAACGGCCTGTCCGGCTACCCGAGTCGCGAGGAGAGCCCGCACGACCTCATCGAGAACAGCCACGCCAGCACGGTGCTCTCCTACGCCTACGGTCTGGCCATTGCCCGCGACGCCGGCACCGATCCGCGTCGGCACATCGTCGCTGTCGTCGGCGATGGCTCGATGACCGGCGGGATGGCCTACGAAGCTCTGAACAACCTCGGCCACTCGGGTCGGCGCGTCATCATCGTGCTCAACGACAACGGCCGCTCGTACGCGGCCACCATCTCGAACCTCACCGCGGCCGCCACCACCCCGATCGAGCGCTCGATGATCGATCACCCGAGCCTGCCGTCGCGCATCACCGACAAGCTGTCGCACACTCTCACCAACATCCGCCTCAACCCGGTTTACGTTCGCCGCCAACGACGCCTCGAGCAGTTCGTGCAGAGCCTTCCCTACGTCGGCCCGCAAGCAGAAAAAGGGGTCGAGGCGTTCAAGGCGGCGGTTCGCGAGTTCCTGCAACCGCCATCGTTCTTCGAAGCGCTCGGCGTTCGCTACGTCGGTCCCGTCGACGGGCACGATCTCGAAGCCCTCGAGGCGAGCCTGCGCAACGCCGTCGAACTGTCGGCCGAGGGTCCCATCGTCGTGCACGTCCTCACCCAGAAGGGTCGCGGGTACCCTCCCGCCGAGGACGACGACGAGAAGCACCTGCACGACGCGCCCGTCTTCGATCCGGCCATCGGTCCTCCGCCGGCGGTGCCTACGGGCTACACCCAGGTGTTCGCCGATGCGATCATCAAGGAGGCCGAGGCCGATCCGCGAGTTGTCGCGATCACCGCGGCGATGCCAGGACCCACAGGCCTCCTGCCGTTCCAGGCCCGCTTCCCCGACCGGTTCTTCGATGTCGGCATCGCCGAGCAGCACGCCGTCACCGGCGCCGCCGGCATGGCGATGGGTGGTCTCCGTCCGGTGGTCGCGATCTACTCCACGTTCATCAACCGGGCATGGGATCAGGTGGTGTACGACGTCGCGATGCACCGACTCCCGGTGGTGCTCTGCCTCGATCGTGCCGGCATCACCGGCCCCGACGGGGCAAGTCATCACGGTGTCTACGACATGGCCCTGCTCTCGAAGGTTCCCGGCATGCGCGTGCTCGCGCCGTCGAGCGCACAGGAGTTGCAGGTCATGCTGCACGACGCGATGTCGTTGACCGACGACGGACCCGTTGCGATCCGCTATCCGCGCGGCACGGCCAACACCGTCGACGAGCACGAGGTCGGTTCGGGCCTCCACGCCCGCCTGGTGCGCGAGGGGAACGGGTCGGTCTGCATCCTCGCCGTCGGCAAGCTCGTCGGCGCGGCCGAACGAGCAGCAGAGCGGCTCGCCGAGACCGGGGTCGTCGTCACCGTGTGGGACGTTCGCTGCTGCGCTCCACTCGACCCCGACATGATCGCCGAAGCCGCTCGCCACGATGTGGTGCTCACCTGCGAGGACGGCATCCGCGAAGGTGGCATCGGCATGACCGCTGCCGACCAGATCCACGCGATCCGTGCCGACGTGCCGGTCCACGTGCTCGGCATCCCCGAAAGGTTCATCCCTCAGGGCAACGTGGATCGCATCCTCGCTGCGCTCGGCCTCGACCCCGAAGGCATCGCCGCCTGCGTTCGCGGCGCGATCTGACATCCGTCCGCCGACGATGAACGACTCCTCGTACGAGCGGCTGCTGATCGAGCGGCGCGACCACGGCGTCGTGATGCTCACCTTGTCGAACCCGGGCAAGCTGAACGCAACGGATGCGACCTTGCACGCCGAGCTCGCCACCGTGTTCGCCGACATCCACCGCGACTCCACGATCCGCGCCGTGGTGGTCACCGGCCAGGGCGATGCGTTCAGCGCCGGAGGCGATCTCGAGTGGCTCGCCACCAAGGTGGGTGATCACGCCCAGACGATGCGGATGATGCGCGAGGCGGGCGACATCGTGCGCACGATGATCGACTGCGATACGCCGATCATCTCGGCGATCAACGGGGTCGCTGTGGGGGCGGGGCTGGCCGTGGCGCTGATGGCCGACATCTCGATCATCGATGAGGCCACGCGCTTCACCGACGGCCACCTTCGGCTGGGCATCGCTGCCGGCGACCATGCCGTCGCGATCTGGCCACTGCTGTGTGGCATGGCCAAGGCCAAGTACTACCTGCTCACCAGCGAGTTCATCGATGGCCGCGAGGCCGAACGAATCGGGCTCGTCTCCAAGGCGGTGCGGGCCGCGGAGGTGCTGCCGACCGCACTCGACATCGCCGAACGGCTGGCCAGGGGTCCGCAGGACGCAACGCGCTACACCAAACGAGCACTCAACCACTGGTTGCGCCAGGCACTGCCGAACTTCGAGGCGTCGCTCGCCTACGAGATGCTGAACTTCCTCGGCCGCGATGCAGCCGAGGGCCTCGATGCGCTGCAGTCGAAGCGACGACCGGAGTTCGACCGATGAGCGCCTCACCGCTGCCCGATGTCGTGCCCGACCTCACACCCGATCTCGAACTGGCACTGCGCCTGGCCGATGCCGCCGATGCAGTCACGCTGCCGCACTTCGAGAACCGCTCGTTCAGTCTCGACTGGAAGGCGAATCGCACCGAGGTCACCGAGGCCGATCGCGAGACCGAGACGATCATCGCCGACGGGGTTCTCGCCGCCCGTCCCACCCATGGGCTGTTCGGGGAAGAGCACGGGCTCGTCGGCAATGCGGCATCGCCGTGGCGGTGGATCATCGACCCGATCGACGGCACCTCCAACTTCGTGCGCGGCATCCCGGTGTGGGCCACGCTCATCGCGCTCACCCACGTCGACCACGGCCCAGTCGTCGGGGTGGTGTCGGCACCGTCGCTGGGGCGCCGTTGGTGGGCAGCGAGCCGACTAGGCGCCTTCGGTGCAACGGCGGGCCGCGCCCCGCGCGGCCTGCAGGTGTCAACCGTGGCAGATCTCGCAGAGGCGCAGGTGTCGGTCACGTTCTCCAAGGGTTGGGACGACCTCGGTCTCACCCCAGAGTTGGTGCAACTGCAACAACTCGCCTACCGGGCACGAGGCTTCGGCGACTTCTGGCAGCACATGATGGTGGCCGAAGGGGCCATCGACCTGGCCATCGATGCGGCGGGCGTGATGCCGTACGACCTCGCCGCAGCGATGGTGGTCGTGCAAGAGGCAGGTGGCACGTTCACCGACCGCCACGGCGACGCCACCTTCATGCACGACACCGCGATCAGCTCCAACGGTCTGCTCCACGCGCAGGCCGTCGGCCGCCTCGGTTGAGCGGTCGTGCGGCGCGCGATACTCACGCAGTGCACGACCTCATCATCCGCAACGGGCAACTCGTCGACGGAACCGGCGCAGCAGGGCGACCTGCCGACGTGGTCGTGGACGGCGACACGATCACGGCCGTGGCCCCGGCCGGGACCGCCGTCGGAGCCCGCCGTGTGATCGATGCGGACGGCTTGCTGATCACGCCGGGGTTCGTCGACATCCACACCCACTACGACGCCCAGGCAACCTGGGATCCGTGGCTCACCCCGTCGAGCTGGCACGGCGTGACCACCGTGGTGATGGGGAACTGCGGGGTCGGGTTTGCACCTGCGGCCTCCGAACGACACGAGTGGTTGATCGCCTTGATGGAGGGCGTCGAGGACATCCCCGGCAGCGCGATGACAGAGGGCATCAGGTGGACGTGGACGAGCTACCCCGAGTACCTCGATGCGCTCGCGGCGATGCCCCGAGTGATCGACGTCGGCTCGCAGATCGCCCACGGCCCGCTGCGCGGCTTCGTGATGGGCGAACGCGGCGCAGCCAACGAGCCGGCGACGTCCGAGGACATCACCGTCATGGCAGCTCTCGTCGAGGAGGCCCTGCGGGCCGGGGCGCTCGGGTTCTCCACCAGCCGCACCCCGCTCCATCGCTCGAAGGACGGCGAGTTGGTGCCAGGCACCACCGCCGACCCGCGCGAGCTGCTCGGGATCGGCGCGGCGATTCGTCGCGCCGGCCATGGCGTGTTCCAGTTCGCTCCCGAGCACGAACTGGTCCCCGTGGCCGAGTGGCCGTGGATGCGCCAACTCGCCGCCATCACCGGGCAACCCGTGAGCGTCAACCTGAACCAACCCGACACGGCGACCGAGGTGTGGCGCGAGGTGGCCTGCCGATCTACGCCCAGATCGCCGGCCGCACGATCGGCATCCTCTACTGCCTCCACGGCAGCATCCATCCGCTGTTGTTCCACCCCGCCTACGCCGAAGTTGCTCACCTCCCGATGCCTGACCGGCTGTGCGCCCTGGCCGAACCCGGGCGCCGCGATCGGATCATCGGCGAGATCCCCGACGACGGCGGCCTCTTTGCCAGGGTCGTGCTGCACAACCTCTCGCGGGTCTGGCCCGTTGCCGACGGCGATATCGACTACGAACCCACGCCCGACCAATCGGTCGCGGCCCTGGCCGCTCGATCGGGTCGGCCACCGATGGAACTGGTGCTCGACCAGCTGGTCGCCCAGAACGGCAACGGGATGCTCTACGCGCCGTTCTTCAACTACGCCTACGGCGATCTGTCGATGACGTACGAGGCGACGATGCACCCCCACACGCGCATGGGTCTCAGCGATGCCGGCGCCCACTGCGGCGCCATCTGCGACGGTGGCACGCCCACGTTCATGCTCACGCATTGGACCCGCGACCGCACCCGTGGCCCCAAGCTGCCGCTCGAGTACGTGGTGCATCGCCAGACCCAGCAGACGGCCGCGCTGTACGGCCTGACCGACCGTGGAGTGGTGGCGCCCGGCATGAAGGCCGACCTCAACGTGATCGACTACGACGCACTCACGTTCGGCGCGCCGCGGATGGCCTTCGATCTGCCGGCGCAGGGCCGCCGCCTGGTGCAGCGCGCCCGCGGCTACCGCGCCGCGTTCGTGGGCGGGGTGCAGACGGTTGCCGACGACGAGTTCACCGGCGAGTTGCCTGGCCGGCTGATCCGCGGGCCGCGCTGACCAGAGACGCTGATCAGACGCGTTGATCAGGTGAGTGCGCCGGCAACTCGCTCACACCTCGCCGAGCGACTGCTCCGCCCGGCCGAACAGGAACCAGGCGTCGAGGTACGGCGTCGGGTCGGCCGACCACGAATAGGCCATCACCTCGGCAACCGTGCGCCGTCCGAGTCGCGAACGAAACAGCTCGACTGCCGGGATGTCGACCTGTATCGATTCGAGGCCGGCGACGGCAACGGCTTCCTCGAAGTTGGCGAGCATCACCGGCTCCATCCACTCGACGAAATCTGCCGGGAGCTGGAGCGGGTGACCGAGAGCGTTCTGGAGGTCGGCCTCATGGGTGTGCACGTCGAGCACGGCACGATACGCCGCGGCGCCATCGGGAGTTGAGAGGAACCCCTCGATCACCGGGGCACCCTCGTTCCAGGAGGCGAGCATCTGGGCAACGGTCTTCGACCGGCCGCGTTCCACCTGGGCAGCGGTCCACGGGTCGGTCGTGACGCCCTCCATGTTCCCCGCCAGCACGTCGTCGACGACACCACCGAGATGGGCGACCACGTCGTGGACCGTCCACAGCGGGGTCGCCGGCACGCGGGTGTCGCCGCTGGCGTCCGACACCATCGCGCCGACCCTCATCCGGGCGTTCCGATACAACACACCGAGATCTGCGCTCACGGGCCGGCAGATCCAACCAGCCACCGCGGCCATCGTGGCCGGTCGGGGGGCCAGCGGCACGTCGTTGGCGCCGGCGCTGTGGGCCTCCACCACATGGGAGTCAGAAGGTTTCGACGACGCCAAGCGGCGGGCAACTGGCCTGCGCATGGGCGAGTTCTACAGCCGCTACGCGAACCCGACGGTGAGGTCCTTCGAAGAGGCGGTCGCCGCGCTGGAGGGAGCCGACGACTCGCTCGCCTTCGCGTCGGGCATGGGCGCCGTGTCGGCCGTAATCCTCGCCTTGTGCGCGCACGGCGACCACATCGTCGCCCAACGTCAGCTGTACGCCGGAACGCTCGCGTTCCTGCAGGGCCCGTGCCAGCGGTTCGGCATCGAGACCACCCTCGTCGATGGTGCCGAGCCGGGGGCGTTCGCCGCCGCGGTGCGTCCCGGGCGAACCATGGTGGTGCTCGCCGAGACACCATCGAACCCGCGTCTCGATCTGGTCGATCTCGACGAACTAGGCGCACTTCGCGGCCCGATCGTGGTGGTCGACTCCACGCTCGCCACACCGCTGTGCCAACGACCCCTCGACCACGGCGCGCACATCAGCTTGCACTCGGCCACCAAGGGCATCGCCGGGCACAACGACGCGACGCTCGGCGTGATCTCCGGCGAGAAGGAGCTGATCGACTCGATCTGGTCGTACGCAGTGCTCCACGGGGCCACGCCCTCGCCGTTCGACGCGCTCAACGGCCTTCGCGGCATCCGCACCCTCAGTGTGCGAACCACCCAACAGGCCGGCAGTGCGATGGTGCTTGCCGAGGTGCTCAGCGACCATCCCGCTGTGTCGGCGGTGCACTACCCCGGCCTGTCCAGCCATCCGCAGGCCGAGCTCGCCAAGCGGCAGATGCGCAACGGTGGCACGGTGTTGTCGGTCGAGCTCGCCGGCGGTGCGCCGGCCACGCGCCGGTTCCTCTCCGCCGTGCGCCTGTTCCGCGTTGCCACGTCACTAGGTGGCCCCGAGACGTTGGTGTGCCATCCCGCCACGACCACCCACGCCAGCCTCACCGCCGACGAGGCCGCTCTGGTCGGGGTCACCGAAGGCATGTTGCGCATCTCGGTCGGTCTCGAAGATCCCTCCGATCTGCTGCGCGACGCATTCCAAGCGCTCGACTGATGGCCCGGGTGCTCTGCCTGCACGGGCTCGGAGGCACCGGAGCCACCATGCAGCCACTCGCCGATGCGCTCTCGGCGATCGGGCACGACGTGGGCGCGCCCTCTCTGCCCGGGCACGGTTCGCAGCCCGAGGACCTGATCGGCATCGCCTGGGATGACTGGCTCGACTCAACGCATTCGTTCGAGCCCGACGTGGTGGTCGGGCAATCGATGGGTGCGATGTTGGGGTTGGCCATGGCGGCGGAGCGACGATGCCGTGCCGCCGTCGCGATCAACCCGGTCGCCACCGATCCCGACGCCGTCGAGGCGCTGGAGTGGCGCCTCTCCCGTGGTCACGAGTGGCTCGAGCTCGGGCCGTCGACCGTAGACGAGGTGGCCTACGCGCGCCTTCCGCTGGCCGCTGTGCTGGCGATGCACCGCGGCATCGCAACTGTCGTGCTGACCGACGTACGGGTGCCGGTCCTCATCGTCACCAGCGCCAACGACGAGGTTGTCGATCCGGCTGGCTCCGCTGCGGTGGCCGCCGCGCTCGGAGCTTCGGTGCAGCGCGTGACTCTCCACCTGGGCGGCCACGTCGCAACGCTCGACGCCGATCGCGACACGCTGATCGCGGCCGTGATCGAGTTCGTCGCCGATCAGGTGTAGAAGGGGTTCTCGCCCGACGCGTGGTCGGTGAGATCCTTGACCCGCTCGATGCCGGCCACCTGCTCGACCAGCATCGTCTGCACGCCCTCGAGCATCGTCATCCGGCTCATCG
>VFMC01000601.1:0-1154 GCA_006515795.1 Acidimicrobiaceae bacterium
GATGATCGCCTCGGGAGTCACCGACGTGGATCTGGTCGACGCCGTCGTGTTCCCGGCCGCGCCGCGCAGCACCGCCTGGTACCGCTCCGAGCCGCCAGGCGACGTCATCGCCCTCCAGCTGTTCGGAACCTATCCCCGCGGCGACCCGCTCACTGCGCTCGCCGTCTCCGCGATCGATGAACCGTGGGCGGGCAGCGTGACCGTGGCCGAGATCGATGGCGAGCAGGTCGTCGTCGCGATCGGTCGCCGAGCCTGGCTCGACACCACGATCACCGTCGCCGGTTGGATCTCCGGTGGCGATCCGATGGCACTGATCACCACGTTGTCTCCCGAGGCGACCGTCGCGCTGCTCGCCTCGGTGCGCCGCTCGAACATCGCCGAGTGGAAGGCGGCCCTGGCCGGAATCGCGGTGAACCGAATGTCGCCGAACGATCACGTCGGCGATCTCGCGACGGTTGCATCAGGCGAGTTCGCCGACGGCACGCCGTGGTTGGCCGAGGCTTGGGCCGACGACGTCGACTTCAGGCTCGAGATCGGCGGGGCTTCGATCGACGGTCGGTCCAGATCGTTCAAAAGCGCCGACATCGCGATCGAGGCCGCGGCCGGCGGCACCGTCGTGCTGGCAAGCGACGCGGCCGGAGCCACGTCGATCCTGCGAGTCGTCACCACCAACGGCACCGTCGAGACGTCGCTGCGGCAGCT
Source organism: Acidimicrobiaceae bacterium (assembly GCA_006515795.1). Lineage (GTDB taxonomy): Bacteria > Actinomycetota > Acidimicrobiia > Acidimicrobiales > Ilumatobacteraceae > VFMC01. The sequence continues at coordinate 703 of VFMC01000601.1, forward strand.
CGGCTCGAGCACCGGCCGGGTCTTCGCCGCGGCGAGCTTCGACGTCGACGGTGGCTTCCTCGTCGAGGTCACAGCGGCCGACGGATCCGTCATCGACTCGTACAGGTCGCCGGGGTGGTTGGCATCGATGATGGCGGGTGGGTGAGCGATGTCAAGACGGTCCAGCACCACCGATGAGGCGCCGACGATCGAGTTCGTCGCGCCGAACGACGCCGCCTTCGGCGCGTCCTCCTCGGCCGACTTCGTCGGCATCGACGGGCACGACCCCGGCGAGTTCGGCGATGTCGACGCGCCGCGCACTGCTTGGCTCGGCGCCCTCGCCGGTGTGGTCGTGACCGCGCTCGTCGTCGGCGGAGTGATCGCCGCGGCGCCGTGGAGCGGCGGGCCGGACGCTGCACCGGCGGTCACCGTCGCGCCGAGCGGGTCCACGGTTCCGCCGCCAGCCCCGGGCA
>VFMC01000601.1:1178-1898 GCA_006515795.1 Acidimicrobiaceae bacterium
AGCGGGTCCACGGTTCCGCCGCCAGCCCCGGGCACCACGGTACGTGGCACGCCACCGGACGACTCGTTGCAAGGCCTGGCCTTCGAGCCGGCCGGCTGGCTGATCGACGATCCGGCGGGCGACCTGCAACTGGCCGGCGGGTTCTCGAACCCGGGCGGCGGTTCGCTCGGCCCGGGTTCGGACTGGCTCGACGTGTGGACGACACCCGGAGACGTTGGCACGGGCGGTCGTCGGCTGGCGTTGTCCACGCTCGCCGAGGGGGAGACCCAGCTCCAACTGGTGCTCGATGCCGTGCGCGTCCAGCTCGACGGTGGACCGGCGCTGTTCAATGCGCCGACCGACGAGACGTTCATGCTGCGCTTCACCGGCACCGATGGCACGCCGTTCGAGATGGCCGGCGCCGGCTTCACGCTCGACGAGGTCACCCGCATCGCCAACACCGTCACCCGGCCCTACACCATCGACTACGGCGACTTGCAGGGGTCGGGCGGTCCCTTCGAGGCGATGCAGCGCACCATCTCCAGATCAGTGCCGTACGGAGCGCTGAACTTCACGATGTTCGGATCGACCGAGGCCTACACCAACTACTACGACCCCGGTACGAACGGTTCGGTCACGGTGCTGCGCGGGCCGGTGTGGTCACCTGACGCGATGGTGATCGCCTCGCTGCTGCTCGACACGCCACCCGAGGGAGGAGCATCGGGTGGCGATGGGTCGGTC
>VFMC01000602.1 GCA_006515795.1 Acidimicrobiaceae bacterium
CGCCTTCGGCGACGTCGATGACTACACGACGACCACCACGACGGCCACCGCCACCGGTGTGCTGGGCCGGTACGGTTTCGGCAACCTGGGCACGGGGAACTATCGAGTCGCGGTCGGCACGGGCACGCTGCCGAACGATCTCACCACGGCCACGTTCGACGCGGACGGCACGGCCGACAGCATTGCCAACCTGATCGGCTTCAGCGCCAGCCGCACCGACGTGGATTTCGGCTATCGCGGCGCGGGCAGCCTGGGCGATCTGGTCTGGTACAACCCCAACGGCAACAGCACGCTGGACGCGGGCGAAGCTGGTTTCGACGGTGTGCAAGTCCAACTGGTCTGGGCCGGCCAGGACGACACCTTCGGCACCGCCGACGATTTGACGGGCGTCACGGCCACCACCGCGGGCGGCGGCCTGTACGGCTTCGCCAACCTCGGCACCGGCAGCTATCGCGTGGCGGTCAATACCGCCACCCTGCCCGCGGGCATTTCGCCGAATTTCGACCTGGACGGCACCGGCACCGCCCACACCGCGGACGCGGCCCTCTCGACGGGTCAGCCGAGCCGCATCGACGTGGATTTCGGCTATACGGGCAATAGCAGTCTGTCCGGCAATGTCTACCTGGACATCGACGACGACGGCAGCTTCGAGCCGCCCACCGAGACGGGCATCGGCGGCGTCACGGTGACCTTGACGGGCAGCAACGTCCTGGGCGCCATCTCGCCGCAGACGGTCGTCACCGCCGCGGACGGCAGCTATTCGTTTACCAATCTGTTGCCGGGCACCTACACCGTCACCGAGCAGGCGCAGGCGCTGCCGCCGCTCGACGGCTTCCTCGACGGCAAGGACACGCGCGGCACGGTCAACGGCGGTGCGGTCGGCGACGACTCGGTGGACAACGTCATCTCGGGCATCGTCATCCCGGCGGACCTGACAGGCATCGACTACAACTTCGGCGAACGCAGCAGCAGCTCGATCGCGGGCAGGGTCTACCTCGATCTCGACAAGGATGGCGTGCTGGACTCCGGCGAGAACGGCCTGTCCGGCGTGGCGCTCGGCCTGCTGGACAGCAGCGGCAATGTCTTCGACACGACCACGACGGGACCGGACGGCACCTACCTCTCCGACGTGCTGCCGGCCGGCTCCTACACCG
>VFMC01000603.1:0-628 GCA_006515795.1 Acidimicrobiaceae bacterium
CGTCGAAGTCCTCGGTCACGAAGTCCGCCGGCCCCGTGTCCGTGGTGATCGCGGTGATCGGCGCGGTGATCACCGGCGCCGTGGTATCGAAGGTCACCACCTGCGTCACGAGCGTGCCCGTGTTGCCCGCGGTGTCGATGACCCGCGTGGAGTACGTGGTGCTCCCCTGAGTGGTGCGGCTCGAGGTGTCGGTGAACGTCCACGTGGTGCGGTCCGCGTTCAGCGTCACGTCGAAGAAGTTGGTGCCGTCCTTGGTGATCTGCACCCGCTCGTCCGGGAACAGGTTCCCGCTGACCGGCCCGCTCAGCACCAGCGTCCCGTTCAGGTCTGTGGTGCGGAAATCCGCCACGCCCGAGTCCGCCGAGATCGTGCTGATCGGCGCCGTCGGCAGCGGCGCCGTGGTGTCGATGGTCACCGCGCGCGTCGTCTGCGCGCCCGCTCCGGCGGTGTTCTCCTTCACCCGCACGATGTAACTGAAGCTCCCGGTGTGCGACGCGGGATCCACGAAGGTCCACGCGGTGGTCGCGGTCGGCCCCACCACCACGTCCACGAAGGTGGCCCCGCCGTCGGTCGAGATCTGCAGCCGCTCGGTCGCGCTCAGGTTGGCGCTCAAAGTACCGGCGACCGT
>VFMC01000603.1:644-1798 GCA_006515795.1 Acidimicrobiaceae bacterium
CCGGTGTCGGTGGTGATGGTGTCGATGGTCGAGGCCTTGGCGGTCCCGAAGTCGTTGTCCGCGATCACCACCGTGGCGGCCTTGTCCGCGGCCACCGCGGTCACGGTCTTGCCCTCGGTGGCGGAGACCAGCGTGATCACGACCGTCTCGGCACCCTCCACCAGAGCATCGTCCACGATTCCCGAAATATCGATGAACGCCGACTGGTTCCCGGCGAAGATGTTCACCGTGGTACCGACCGAGGCGAAGTCGGTCCCCGAGGTCGACGTCCCGGTGACGGTGAACGTCACCACCACCGGCGGCGACAGGATGGGATCCGCGGCCACGTAGATCTCACCCAGGTCGACCATGAACCGCCCGGTGTTGGTCGCGGTCTCGGAGGCCGCCGCATCCACCGTGCGGATCGTCACCACCGGGCTGCCGATCACCACGTTCAGCGTCACGGTCGCGATCGAGACGTCCCCGTCGGAGTCCGTGATCTGGTACGTGAACGAGTCGACCCCGGAAAACCCCAGCCCCGCCGTGTCCGGCTGGTAGAAGAAGGTCCCCGAGCTCGACGCGAACGTGAACACGCCGCCGTTCGCCGCGTTCGCGTTCGTCGGCCCGCTCAAGAGCGTCAGCACCCCGCCGTCCGCGCCGATGAAGTCGTTCGCCAGCACCACGCCGGCGATCCCGGTGACGCTGGTCGCCGTCGCGCGGAACACCGTGAAGGTGTCGTCCGCCGCCACCGCGTTCTGTCCGGGGTCATCCACCGGAGTCACGGTGATCCCGATCACGTCGACGTCCTCGACCACCAGCCCGTACGCCGTGGTCTGCCCGTCGCGGGTCCGGATCTCGAGCGCGTCCGCGCCGTTGTAGTTCGCGGTGGGCGTGTACGTCATGCCGGCCAGCGCTGCGTTCACCTGCGCCGCCGTGCCCGAGACAGTGACGTCCGAGCTCAGGTCCCCCGAGATCGTCGCGCCGCCCCCGTTGGTGACATCCAGCGTGCCGTGCTCCACCGCGAGCACCACGGTCAGCGTCCCCGCGCCGATGTCCGCGTCGGAGACCGTCACCAGGTTCGCGCCAGCAAACGTGATCAGCACGTCTTCACTGGTGGTCAGCGCACCCGGCACCACGTTCACGGGCCGGATGTCCACCACCAGCGCCTTGCTGCC
>VFMC01000604.1 GCA_006515795.1 Acidimicrobiaceae bacterium
GACTCGTTGTCGGCGCCGTGAACGGCTGGTTCTCGTCGTACCAGGGGTTGCCGCCGTTCATCGTCACCCTGGCAACGCTCTCGGTCGTGCGTGGCACGGCGCTGCTCATCACCCAGGGCTACTCCACGCCTATCTCAAGTGACGCGTGGGTGACCGTCCTCGGGCAGGGACGCGTGGGCGGTGTTCCGGTACCGGCGATCATCGCCGTCATCGTCGTCATCATCGGCGCCTTCGTGTTCACACAGACGCCGTTCGGCCGCTATGTCGTCGGCCTCGGCTCCAACGGTGAGTCGCTGCGGCGCACCGGCGTCAACACGCGGCTCGTCGGCATGGTTGTCTTCGTGATGTCCGGGCTCGCGGCGTCAACGGCCGGCGTCATGATCGCTGCACGGCTCGCGTCGGGTTCATCGAATGCCGGTGTCGGGTTCGAGCTGGAGGTCATCACCGCCGTTGTGCTCGGTGGAACGAGCCTCCTCGGTGGACGGGGAAGCGTTGTCGGCACCGCGCTTGGCGCTCTCGTGCTGGGCGTCATCGCCAACGGCCTTGTGCTGCTGCATGTCTCGCCGTTCTACGTACAGATCGTCCAGGGAATGATCCTGTTGGTCGCGATCTTCCTGAACACGCGCATCTTCTCGAGGTTCGGCACCGTGAGGCGATGATGGTCACTGTTCGCACCGTCACGGGCGACATCGACTCGTCAGCGTTGGGCGTGACGCTCTTTCACGAGCATCTGCTCAACGACGGCAGTGCGGCGTGGCGGCGGCCGGAGCCCGACGACGATGAGGGGTGGGCGATCGCCCGCACGCCGGTCCGCATGGAGTATCTCGGCCGTCTGCGTAACGACCCGTACGTGTCCCTGGACAACACCCGCCTCGACGACGTGAACCTGGCAGCCGAGGAGGCGGCCCGGTTTCGCGTTGCGGGCGGAGACACCATCATCGACGTCACGCCTCCCGGTATCGGCCGCGACCCGCAAGGTCTTCGGCAGATTGCCGCACGAACGGGCCTCAACATCGTGATGGGGTGCGGCTACTACCTCGAACGTGCGCATCCCGACGGCCTCTCGGCCATGCCGATCGACGATATCGCGGACCAGATCGCCTCGGACATCCTCCAGGGAACGGACGGCGTGCGCGCGGGCGTCATCGGCGAG
>VFMC01000605.1 GCA_006515795.1 Acidimicrobiaceae bacterium
CGTCGGCTCGGCGCCCACGTCCCCGGCGACGGTGCCGTCGCGGGCGGGTCGCCACCAGTACCAGTCGCGCTTGGGGTTCGAACGGTCGGATCGCGACTCGACGAACCACGGGTGCTCGTCGGAGGTGTGGTTCACCACGAGGTCCATCACCAGCTTCATGCCCCGCTCGTGCACGCTCCGGAGGAGCTCGTCGAAGTCGGCGAGCGTCCCGAACGCGGGATCGATGTCGTGGTAGTCGCTGATGTCGTAGCCGTTGTCATCGTGCGGCGACCGGTACACCGGTGACAGCCAGACCACGTCGACACCTAGCGCGGTCAGGTGGTCGAGCCGTTCCGTGATACCGCGCAGATCGCCGATGCCATCGCCATTGGAGTCGGCGAAGCTGCGCGGGTAGATCTGGTAGACGACGGCGCTACGGAACCACTGCCCTTGCTCGCTCACCGCGGCGGTTCGGTCATGGACCAAGGAGGATGGACAGGGCCAGGGCGTCGGCTACCAGGCCAACTTCGTCCCCACCGAAGCCCACGAAGGTGCCAGCTTCGACAGACTGCAGCACTGCTTCGGTCGCCGGGGTAGGAGGCATCGTGCGCAGCACATCGGCGAGCCGGTCCAGGTTGATTGCCGCGCCATCGCACAACTCGAGCTCCTCATCGACCTGTTCGGCCTCACAGACCGGCGGATCCAGTTCGTCGAAGAACCAAGCCATCGGTCCTTCGCCCGAGGAGAAGCAACCCGAAACCATCGCGTCGGGTGTGGCCAGCGCGATCGCCGTGTCGTCGCCCGACTCGACGATCACGACGGTGAGCTCGGTCGGTGGGCCAAGCTCGGTGAACAGGGTGTCGGTGTGCGCTGCGTCGGCCGCGTTCGGGGAATAGACACCGATGCCCAAGTCTTCGGCGAGCGTCGGGTGGGCGGGAAGTCGCCCGTGGGTGATCGACGCCGTGCAGCCCTCTTCGGTCGCCTCCACCAGGGCGCCGACGTCGAAGACCTCGGCCAAGAAGGTGCTCTCGCTGCCGAACGGGGTGTTGCCGCCTTCGGCCGCGCTCGAGTGCTGCTCGCCCCCGACGTGCTCGTAGACCTCGAGGATCCACGGACAACTCGTCTCGGTCTCGATCGGACAGGCGAAGTTCGCCAAGGCGAGAAATGGGATGC
>VFMC01000177.1 GCA_006515795.1 Acidimicrobiaceae bacterium
CAGGCTCATGTCGGCCTCCTTGGTGAGCAGCACCTTGGTGGTCTGGTAGGCGAACGCGGGGCCGTCGGCGAGTCGTCGGGCGATGAGCATCGCGGCCTCGATCAGCTGGTCGGGTTCGACGCAGCGGTTGGCGAGGCCGATGGCCATGGCCTGCTCGCCGGTGACCGGATCGCCGAACATCAAGATCTCGGTGGCTCGTCCCATGCCGACCAGCTTCGGCAACAGGTGGCAGGTGCCCATGTCGCCACCCGACAACCCGACGCTCGTGAACAGGAAGCGGAACTTGGTGCCCGGCGTGACGACCCGGAAATCCGATGCCATCGCCAGTACTGCGCCCGCGCCGGCAGCCGTGCCGTTGACGGCGGCAATTATCGGAACCGGGCACTCGCGCATGTTCTGCACCACCGCGCCCGTCATCCGAGTGAACTCCAACAGCTCGCGCGGGTCCATCTCGATCAGCTCCCCGATGATCTCGTTCACGTCGCCGCCGGAGCAGAAGCTCCGGCCAGTCCCGGTGATCACCACGGCATCGCACAGGTCGGCGTGGGGCAGCTCGCGGAACAGGTCGCGCAGGTCGGCGTAGGCGTCGAAGGTGATCGCGTTGAGCTTGTCGGGGCGATCGAGGGTGATCGTCATGACCCTGTCGGCCACCTCGACCCTGAAGTGTCGCCACTCGGCGGTGAACGGACTCGAGGCCCGGAACGGCACGGTCGGTTTCATGATTGGATCGTTCCTCCGTCGAGAACCAGCGACTGGCCGTTGATCGCCCTCGCATCCTCGGTGCACAGGAAAGCGACCGCCGCGGCCACTTCCTCCGGCTCGAGCAATCGGCCGAGCGCCGAAGCCGATGCCAGCGTACGCTCGGCGTCAGCCGCGGTGCGGTTGGTGCGGGCGGCGATGTTGGCGATGGTTCGATCGGTCATCTCGGTGCGAACGAACGTGGGGCACACGGCGTTGGCCGTGACACCGGTGCCGGCCAGCTCGGAGGCAACCACGCGGGTGAGGCCGAGCACGGCGTGCTTCGCCGCCGCGTAGGCCGCGATGTACGGCGTTCCCACGTGGCTCGCGGTTGACGCGACGTTGACGATGCGCCCCCAGTTGCGCTCGCGCATCTGGCCGATCGCGGCCCGCGTGCACAGGAACGAGCTCGTCGCGTTGCTGGCGAACACCGAGTTCCAATCCTCCAAGCTGGTGCGGTGGACTGCCGCCGACACCGACGTGCCGGCGTTGTTGACCACGACGTCGACGTGATCGAGTGAGGCGAACAACTGCCGCACCGCGGCCTCATCGGTCACGTCGCACGCCCTGTGAACGAACCCGCTGGCCACCAGCGCCCGCTCGTCGCGCCCGACCACGACCACCTCGAATCCGCCTGCCGACAGAGCGCGAGCACACGCGAGGCCGATGCCCTTGCCGCCACCTGTCACCACCGCGGTGCGCCGATCGGGTGGCGACATCAGTCGGCCTCGCGGAGCTTGAACCGTTGCAGCTTGCCCGTCGCCGTCTTCGGGAGCTCGGTCCGGAACTCGATCAGGCGAGGGTACTTGTACGGGGCGATGGTGGCCTTCACGTGTGCCTGCAGCTCGGCGGCCAGCTCGGCCGATGCGACCACGCCCTCGCGGGGCACGACGAAGGCCTTGACCAACATGCCGCGCTCCTCGTCGGGTACGCCGACGCAGGCACACTCGGCGACGGCATCATGGGTGAGCAGTGCGCCCTCCACCTCGGGTCCGGCGATGTTGTAGCCCGCCGAAATGATCATGTCGTCGGCCCTCGCCTGGTACCAGATGTAGCCGTCCTCGTCGCGCAGCACGCTGTCGCCGGGAAGGTTCCATCCGCGCTGGACGTAGTTCGTCTGTCTCGCGTCGTCGAGGTACCTGCAGCCCGTGGGACCCTTCACCGCCAGCCGACCGATCGCACCCGGCGGCAGCTCGCTGCCGCCCTCGTCGATGACGGTGACCACGAAGCCGGGCACGGCGGTGCCGATGGCGCCCTCGCGGATGTCGTCGCCCTTTGCTGCGATGAACACGTGCAGCATCTCGGTGGCGCCCAGGCCATCGACCAGCCGCAGGCCGGTCGCGTCTTGGAACCGCTGCCGCGTGCCGCGCGGCAACGGCTCCCCGGCCGAGACGGCGACGCGCAGCGACGACAGGTCGAGGCCGGCGACGCGGTCGAGCATCGCCCGGTAAGCAGTCGGAGCGGTGAGCACCACGGTGGCACGATGGCGCTCGATCGCCTCGGCGAGCAGCGGCGGCGAAGCTGCTTCGAGCAGCACCGCCGACGCGCCGGCGCGAAGCGGGAAGACGACGAGCCCGCCGAGCCCGAACGTGAACGCAAGGGGCGGGCTGCCGATGAAGACGTCGTCCTCCGTCGGGCAGATGTAGTGCGCGCTGAACGTGTCGGCGATGGCGAGCACGTCGCGATGGAGGTGGACGCATCCCTTCGGCTGCCCCGTGGTACCGGATGTGAACGCGATCAGGCACGGATCGTCGGCGGCCGTGTCGCAGTTCGTGAACCGGCCCGTCGCGGCATCCATCGCCGATTCCAGCTCGGTCCCCGGGCCGAAGGCGACCACCGCGACCCCGGCCGGCATCGCCGCAGTGGTCGTGGTAGTCGCCACGGCGAGCAGTTCGTCGAGGTACCGGCTGTCGCACAGGGCGAGGTTCACCTGACCTCGTTCGATGACCGCCGCCAGCTCACCGGCTCGGAGCAATGGCATCGTCGCCACCGCGACCAGCCCCGCCTTCTGCACGGCGAGCCAGCACACCGCCAGCCACGGGCAGTTCGGTCCCCGCAGCAGCACACGGTTGCCGGGCACCAGTCCGTGCCCGTCGGTCAGCACGGAGGCGAGGCGGTTGGCGCGTTCGAGCACGTCGGCGTAGGTCAGCACCGTGCCGGCTGCATCGATGAGGCACGGTCGATCTCCCCGACCTGCGGCAACCTGTTCGTCGAGCAGCTCGGCGCCGCAGTTCAACCGGTCCGGGTAGGGCAGCAGCTCCGCATCCCACAGCACCTCGGGCGCGATCGCCGGGCCCGGGAGGCGATCCGAGACGAAGTGGTCGACGTGGGCAGTTGGCCCCGAAGGCGGACGCATCGTCGCCGACACTATTCGAAGTCATGACGTTCGTCGACGAACCGCCACGCCCGTGTCCAAGCACGCCGGGCCGGCGAAGCGGAGCGTGCGTGGTACCCGGTCTAGGGTGACCGGGTGACCGACGAACCGACGCCGTACGGCTCCACCTCCGATGCCGACAGCGGGCTGAAGCGGGTTCGCACCCGCCACTTCGCCCGGGCCAAGGAACAGGGCATCAAGATCACGGGGCTGACGAGCTACGACTGCCTGTCGGCTGCGTTGTTCGACAGCGCCGGCATCGATTTCCTGCTGGTGGGCGACTCGGCCGGCAACGCCGTGTTCGGGTACGACACCACGCTGCCGGTCACGATCGACGAGTTGATCCCGTTGTGTCGGGCCGTCGCCCGAGCTGCCAAACGGGCGCTCGTGGTGGCCGACATGCCGTTCGGTTCGTACGAGGCCGGCCCTACCGAGGCGTTGCACACCGCCTTGCGATTCATGAAGGAGACCGAGGTGCACGCGGTGAAGCTCGAGGGCGGGCGCCGCAGCGCGAAGCAGATCCGCCGGATCGTGCGATCGGGCATCCCGGTGATGGCGCACATCGGCTACACGCCGCAGAGCGAGCACGGTCTCGGCGGGCACGTCATCCAAGGCCGCGGTGCCGATGCTGCATGCCTCCTCGACGACGCGCGGGCCGTGGAGGAGGCCGGGGCCTTCGCCGTGGTGCTGGAGATGGTGCCATCGGCGGTGGCTGGGCAGGTGACGGCCGAGCTGTCGATCCCCACCATCAGCGTGGGCGCCGGCCCGCACTGCGACGGTCAGTTGCTGGTCTGGACCGACTGGGCCGGCTTCACCACCGGAAGGATCCCCAAGTTCGTGAAGCAGTACGCCAACATCGGCCAGACGCTCCTCGACGCCGCTGTCGCTTTCCGCGACGATGTCGACAACGGCACCTACCCGGCTGCCGAGCACGAGTACGGGGCTTGACGAGTCGGCTCGTTCAGCAGCAGCGCGGCGATGCCTTGGCGCCGACCGCTACTGGCTCGGTTGCCGACGGTGTGACGCAGCACTCGTCCTCGACCGGATGCATCACGGGTGCGTCGGCGAGAACGGTGTAGATCTCCCAGGCGATCTCCGGGCCGGAGACCCAGACCTTGTCCTGAACGGCGAAGCAACAGGTGGTGGACTCCTGCACCTCGCAGGCAGCGCCTTCGGCCTGCATCCGCTGGGTAGCGGCAACGACCTCGTCGGTCGTGGAGACCTCGACACCGACGTGGTTCAGCGAACCCGGCTCGCCCTGGCCGGCGATGAGGACGAGCTTCAGCGGTGGCTCGGCGATGGCGAAGTTGGCGTAGTTCTCGCGGACCTTGGCCGGTGGGGTGTTGAACAGCTTGGTGTAGAACTCGATCGAGGCGTCGAGGTCGCCGACGTTGAGTGCTAGCTGGACACGTGACATGTGAACTTCCTCCGATGAGCGAGCGCACATCACATCGATGTATGTCGATGTGGTGAGTCTGGCGGATGAATCGACAATCGTCAATGGATTTCTTCGACGATCTTCGATATTGTTTCGACGTGGCCGTCCGCAAGTCCATCACGCTCGACCCGATCGCCTGCTGCTCCCCCGTTCGCCGCGACGCACTCGACGAGGATCAGGCCGAGGTGCTGGCCCGCTCGTTCGCCGCGCTATCTGGTGGGGCCGTCCGGCCGATCGCAACCGACGGTCAGCCACCACATGAAGATCCTCGTCGACGCCGGCCTCGTCGAGCGCGACAAGCGCGGCCTGTGGGTTTGGTACCGGGCGGTGCCGGCGCGGCTCGACGCGCTGCGTTCCGTCCTGGGCTGAGCGCTGCCTCGCGGGCTATTCCCGTTGGGCTGACCCGGCGACTATTCCGTCGAGCAAGCGGTCGAGCGCGTAGCGGAACCGCTCGTCGGCGGTACCCGAGTAGAGATGGTTGGCATGCGCCACGGCGCGGGGATGCTCGGCCGGATCGAGAGCCCGGTAGGTGTCCTGCCAGCGCCGGTACTCCCGAGCCCGCTGGTTCTGCTCGACGGCCGACACCGCCGCGTCGAGGGCCGCGGAGCCGACGGTGAGCTCGATCAGCGCGTGATAGGCGAGCGCCGCCTCCGGCGGCTCCAGGCCTGCACCGGCGAGGGCGGTGAGCACCTGTTCGGTCAGATCGAACTCGTTGCGGTTCAGCGGCGGGCCGCGGCGGGCCAGCGCGGCGATCGTGGGGTGCTCCATGTGCACGGCGCGCAGCCGCACGCAGATCTCCACCACCACCGCGCGCCAGTCGGATCCCTGCCCCGGAAGCTCGACCGTCACCGCCGACAGGATCCGGTCGCCGACTGCTCGCATCAGCTCGTCCTTGTCGCGGAAATGACGGTAGACGGCGGTCGGGTCGACCCCGAGATGCTCACCGAGGCGGCAGAGCGTGAGGTGTTCGCCCTCGCGTCCGATCAGCTCCACGCACGCATCGAGCACGACCTCGGGCGACAGCCTGGTGCGGGTCACGTCGGTTCAACCCTCCGTGTAGAGGCGGGAGCGGCCGAGCCGTTCCATGCACACCTCCGCGCTCCACGGCAGCATCGTGGAGCCGAGCCGGGCATCGCGGTACATGCGCTCGAGCGGCAGGTTCTTCTGCATCGATTGGCCCCCACAGACGCGGATCGCCGTGGAGGCGACCTCGGCGGCATGCTCCATCACGGTGACCGCGGCGGCCCATCCGGTTGCGAGCTGCGCTTCGGAGGGGTCGATGACGGCCTCGTCGATGGCCCGGTACAACAAGGCCCGCGACTGCTCGTAGCGGAGCTGCATCTGCGCCCACCCGTACTGCTTGATCGGGTGGTCGCGACGGGCGCCGGTGACCTGCCCCGGCAACTCACCGCGGAGGTACGCGGCGGCGGTGTCGAGGATGCCGCC
>VFMC01000606.1 GCA_006515795.1 Acidimicrobiaceae bacterium
CGGGCCTCGAGAGGACGTGAGCGCAGCGCTCGTTCCTGGGCGAGAGCACCAGCAAACAGGCGGTCGGCTTCGTCGTCGTCGCCTTCCATCGCGGCCAGCCCGGCGCGAAGTCGGTCGACGGCGCACATCACGTGGGTGCCCGTCGCGATCACCGCGACCTGGCCGCTGTAGCCGCCGAGCAGGCGTCGCAGCACGGCCGCATGTCGAGTCGCCCCGGCCGTGATCGCGGCCCACGCGACGCTGCCGATGGCGAACAGGGTGAGCCACCCGCGTCCGACGGCCCGGAAGTCGTTCGGTGCCAGGTCATCGAGGAGTGAACGCGCCTCGTCGTGGCGGCCGCTCTCGGCGGTGTCGGCCGCCAGGAGAGCGTTGACGATGGGGAAATCAGGCAACGCTGCCGCATAGGCACGCGCCAACTCGTAACTCGCCTCGACCTCGCCTGTCTCACGTTGCAACCAAGCCCGCTGTGCCGCGTTGCTGAGCGCGAAGTTCTCGTCGTGCCCGCCGACCCGATCGAGCTCGGCGAGCGCGTCGGCTGCGGCTGACCACTTCCCGTCGAGGAGATCCCGCATCACGTCGCGTTGCAGCACCTGACAGTCGACGAACCAGTAGCTTCGCCGAGGATCCTTCGCCGCAGCAGTGAGGAATCGATCCGATGCATCGCGGTCGCCGAGGTGCAACCACATGGTGGAGAGCGCGAGCTCGACAGGAAACCCTTCGTTGTCGACGCCATCGCAGTTGGCGACGAAACGCTCGGTGATTCGTAGGGCATCATCCGGCTGGTTGGTGCTGGTGAGGCTCCGCGCACAACGGATCGCGATCTGGCAGGCGAGAGTGTCGCCCGGGTCGAGATGGGCGACGATCTCGCTCACCCTGGTTCGGTGCGTGTCCGGGTTGGAATCGTGGTCCATGAACTCGCGCACCAGGAACGCAACCTCGGCGTTCCAGCGTGAGATCAGCGTGCTGCTGCTGAGGTGTCGCAGGCCATCGGACAAGAAGGCAAGGTGTTCGACCTGCGAGCCGGCAACGGACCGGACGCTCACCGACAACAGCGCCTGCCCGATGCGTTCTGGATCGCCGAGTGCCATTGCAGAATCGAAGGCGAGCCTGGCGTCGTCGATGGTTTCGGCGCCGGACAGGCGCAAGCCGG
>VFMC01000178.1:0-2573 GCA_006515795.1 Acidimicrobiaceae bacterium
CGCCAACGGCCGCGAGCATCGCCCCGCCACCGCGAGCCATCGGATAGACCAACGAGAAGTCACCGTGGTCGTAGGCGCGGGCGAGGTACCAGGTGTACGGGAGGTGGATCGTGCCCGACATGGCGATCCAGATCCAGCCCGATGCGGGGAACCCGGCGATCGCGCCGCCCGACGCGGACACGAGCGCTGTGGCGACGACCACGCTCGAACCGATGACGCCGGCGATGAAGAACTGGCCCCAAAGGGCGATGTACCGATCGCCGCTCTGCTTCACCGCCAAGTTCCAACCGGCATGCAGCACTGCGGCGGCGAGCGCGAGCAGTGTGGCGACGAGCACGAGAGCGAGACGTTACCCGGCACGGTCGACGCGCCTCGGGTACCCTCCCTGCGATGACGCCTACCGCCCTGTTCGTGCCGTCGGCAGCGTTCGCGACCATGATCGGGCACATGTACGACGGTTACCCGTTGGAAGCGTGCGGCTTGCTGATCGGCAGCGGTCAGCGGGTCGACAGGTTCGTGCCGTGCACGAACCTGTCCCGATCGGCGCGCGTCTACACCATCGATCCAAAGGAGCACCTGCGGGCCGAGCGCGACGCCGATGACGCCGGCCGCGAGGTGATCGGGGTAGTGCACAGCCACACCCACAGCGAGCCCTACCCGAGCCCCACCGATGTCGCCCAGGCACCCGACCCGTCATGGCACTACGTGATCGTCAGCCTGAAGCGCGAGGCGCCCGAGACCCGGAGCTACCGAATCGTCGACGGGGAGATCTCCGAAGAGCCGATTGCCGTCGCGTGAGCTAGAATCTTGACAATTCCGATCTGGATTACCGTCCGAGTCGGAATGAACGGCTGCCGAACCCTGTTGGAGCCGATGTCGAGCCGAGCCCATGTCGAGCGGAGCCCATGTCGATCGGAGGATGGATCGTGATTCCAGCAACCAGCGTGCTCGATCTCATCGGCAACACCCCGATGCTCGACGTCAGCAACCTGTCGCCGAACCCGAACGTGCGGATCATCGCCAAGCTCGAGAACCAGAACCCGTTCGGTTCGGTGAAAGACCGCATCGCCAAGAACATGATCGAGCAGGCCGAGAAGAGCGGCCTGCTCGCGCCCGGGCAGACGATCATCGAGCCGTCTTCGGGCAACACAGGCATCGCGCTGGCCGCGATCGCCCAGCTCAAGGGGTATCCGATCAAGATCCTCATGCCGTCGAGCGTGTCGATCGAGCGTCGCCAGATGATCGAGGTGTTCGGGGCCGAGCTGATCCTCACGCCTGGTGAGGAGGGCAGCAACGGCGCCGTGCGCCGGGCCCAGGAGATGGCCGCCGACCATCCCGAGTGGTGCTTCCTCTATCAGTACGGCAACGACGGCAATCCAATGGCTCACTACGAGGGCACCGGCCCCGAGATCCTTCGCGACTGCCCCGAGATCACCCACTTCGTGGCCGGTCTCGGCACCAGCGGCACGCTGATGGGCACCGGTCGGTACCTGAAGGAGCAAAAGCCCGACGTCAAGATCATCGCCATCGAGCCACCGCTCGGCGAGCGTGTCGAGGGGCTCCGCAACCTCGACGACGGCTACATCCCCCCAGTCTTCGAACAGTGGTACGGCTTCGACCTGCTCGACCGCAAACGCGTGGTTCGCCCCCGCGAGTCACTCGAGTGGACCCGCCGGCTCGTGTCGGAGTGCGGGGTCTTCGCCGGAATCTCCAGCGGCGCGGCGTTGGCCGGCGCGGCGAAGGTGGCCGGCGAGATCGACGAGGGCACGGTCGTGTTCATCGTCTGCGACGGGGGATGGAAGTACCTGTCGACCGGCGCATACACCGACGACCTCGACGAGGCCGAGCACAAGGCCGAGCAGCTGATCTACTTCTGATCGCCGACGATGATCGCCGAGGCTGATCCGTGACAGCGGGATGATCTCGCTCACTGTCTGATCCAGCTCTCCCCAGCGAGGGGTGAGCCGGACCCGGAACGGTGGGCGGATGCGGTTGAAGCGACGGTGCCTCG
Organism: Acidimicrobiaceae bacterium; assembly: GCA_006515795.1. Taxonomy (GTDB): domain Bacteria; phylum Actinomycetota; class Acidimicrobiia; order Acidimicrobiales; family Ilumatobacteraceae; genus VFMC01. The sequence goes on from VFMC01000178.1 coordinate 2,012, forward strand.
CGAGGGCAATGGCCTTGTGGACCGCCACCATCACAGCGGCGCTCGCGACGACGGTCGGGTTGGCGCCGGGGGCGGTACTTCCTGCGCTTGCCGCGACGCCGCCGGGCGCCTCGACGTTCGTAGCGTTGGCACCGGCGCGCCTCGCCGACACGCGAGCATCGGCGACGGAGTCGGAGCGAGCAACCGGCTTCGAACGGATCACAGACCAAACGATCCGTGTGCAGATCGCCGGCCGAGCCGGCGCACCGGTCGATGCGACCGCCGTGGTGATCAGTGTGATCGCAGTCGACGCCGCCGGCCCCGGTGTCGTCACCGCGTGGCCGGCCGGCACCGGCATGCCGACGGCGTCGACCATGAACCTCACCGCCGGGCTGACCATCGCCAACATGGCGACGGTACAGCTGGGAGTCAGCGGAGCGATCGACATTCGCGCGACGGTGGCGGTGGACCTGGTCGTTGACCTGAACGGCGTGTACGTGCCCGTCGCCGGGGCGGTGTCCAGTGGTCGCCTGGCGATGCTGCCGGCCGGCGCGCAGCGCTTGCTCGACACGCGATCGACCGC
>VFMC01000178.1:2613-7363 GCA_006515795.1 Acidimicrobiaceae bacterium
CCGCGGAGCCGCTCGCCCCGGGGTCGGAACGCACCCTGTCGCTGGCGGCACTGGGGGCACCGAACGACTCGCTCGCCGCGGTCCTCAACATCGTCGCCGTCGATGCCGCTCCCGGTTACTGGGCGGTGTATCCACGTTCGGGCGAGCGACCTCCGACCAGCTCGCTGAACATCGATGCCGGGGGCCAGACGCGAAGCGGTCAGGTGATCGTCCGGCTCGACGGTCGACGACCGGAGTTCACGGTGTTCAGCCAATCGGGAGGGGATCTGGTGGTGGACGTGGCCGGCTGGTTCACGGGGCCGTCGGCGCCTGCCACCACCGATGGGTTGTTCGTGCCGACCGCGCCGTTGCGGATGCTGGACACGCGCTACACCTACGCGATCAGTCCGTGGGGTGATACGACGGTCGAGATCGATCATGGCAGCCCGTTCCCGGCCGACACCGCCGCGGCGGCGATCAACATCACCGCCACCGATCCGCTCCTACCGGGCTTCATCACCGCCTATCCCGCAGGGGAGGTCCGGCCGCCGAGCTCGAACCTGAACGTCACCGAATTGGATCAGATCGCGGCCAACCACGCGCTCGTGCGCGTGGGCTCGCGGGGGGTCGCGCTGTACACGCAGTCGGGCGCGCAGATGATCGTCGACGTGGCCGGGTGGTACCTCGGCTCCCCGGCGGCCGGCGCTGAACCGCCGCCACCCAATCCCTCCACCGCTTCCAGCTCCGCGGTCGCCATTGCCGGGCCGCGCCTGTCGGTCGGGGTGGGATACGGGCGCGACCTGGACGCGGTGATCGACTCCGGACGGGCGGGTCTGTGGGACGGTGTCGGCGCACTCGGTCTTCGCCGCAACAACGTGTTCTTCGCCCACCGGACCAGCCACGGGGCCGCGTTTCGGAACCTCGATCGGCTCGTGCCCGGTACGGTCTTCGTCATCGAGGGCGCCGACGGGAGGGGGTACCGGTACCTGGTGACCCGCCAGGACGTGATCGTGCCGCGGGCCGCTGTGCTGAAATCGATCGTCACCGTCGCCGGACCGGTCACTGCCACGCTGGTGGCCTGTCATCCGCCGGGCTCGGTTCGTTACCGAATCGTGGTGACCGGCCGGCTCATCGGCCTCGCCCCGTGATCTGATCGGCGCCACGCACGACCGAACGGGGCTGCCGGGACGGCACCGAGCGGTAGCGTTGACGCACGATGGATCGACCAATCGCGATGTTCGACAGCGGCTTCGGCGGGCTCACGGTGGCTCGGGCCGTCATCGACCTGCTGCCCTCCGAAGACATCGTCTACGTGGGCGACACCGGTCGATACCCGTACGGGTCGCAGCCGCAGGAGCACGTAGCCGAGTACGCGCGTCAGATCGCCAAGTTCCTGATCGACGAGTACGACGCGAAGGTGATCGTGGTGGCCTGCAACACGGCGGCCTCGGCGGTCGATCTCGCCGCCGAGCTGTCGGTACCGGTGATAGGTGTGATCGAACCGGGGGCCAAGGCGCTCGTGGCGGCCACGCGCTCGGGCCAGGTCGGTGTCATCGGCACCGTCGGTACCATCGGATCAGGCTCGTATCAACGCGCGGTCAACGAGCACGTCGCCAGGCTCGAGGTGGTCGCCGGCGATGGTGGTTCATCTGCCGTGGGTGGTCCGGCGGCGCCGGTCGAGCTCACCTGTGCGGCGTGCCCCGGGTTCGTCGAGTTCGTCGAACGCGGGGTGACCGAGGGCGACGAGATAACCGTGCTCGCCGAGCGCCTGCTGGCGCCCGTACGTGAAGCCAAGGTCGACACCCTCTTGCTGGGCTGCACGCACTACCCGTACCTGGCGAGGGTGATCGCCGACGTGATGGGCTCGGAGGTGGTGCTGGTCTCGTCAGCCGATGAGACCGCCTTTGCACTGCGCGACCTGCTCGCCGAGTGCGCTCTGCAGCGCGGTGTCGACGGCGACCGAACGTCGCCATCTGCCGGGTCGACCGGGGCGGCGGGGTCGGCTCGCCCCGGCACCCATCGGTTCTTGTCGTCCGGCGATGTCGAGCGGTTCTCCGAGCTCGGTCGTCGGCTGCTCGGCCCCGAGCTCACAGCCGCCGAGTCGGTCACCTTCTAGCCCCTGATCATCCCGAGCCCAGATCATCCGATTCACATGTCCCAACAGAACAGCGAGTCCCTCATGTCCCGTCCCGACGGCCGCGCCGACGACCAACTCCGACCGATCACCTTCGAGCGCGATTACACCGACATGGCCGCTGGCAGCGTGCTGGTGTCGTTCGGTCGCACCAAGGTCCTGTGCACCGCGTCGATCGACGACAGCGTGCCGCGATGGATGAAGGGTTCCGGCAAGGGTTGGGTGACCGCCGAGTACTCGATGCTTCCCGGAGCGTCACCCGAGCGGATCGATCGTGAGGCGGCCAAGGGCAAGCAGAGCGGCAGGACCGTCGAGATCCAGCGCCTCATCGGCCGATCACTGCGCGCCGCCTGCGACATGCGTGTGCTCGGGGAACGCCAGGTGGTGGTCGACTGCGACGTGTTGCAGGCCGACGGCGGAACGCGCACGGCCAGCATCTGCGGCGGCTACCTCGCGTTGCACGATGCCCTCACGCGGCTGATCCAGAACGGCGACCTCACCGGCCAGCCGCTGCATTCGCTGTGCGCGGCGATCAGCGTGGGCATCATCGGCGGCGTGCCGGTGCTGGACCTGCCCTACGTCGAGGACTCGGCGGCCGAGGTCGACATGAACGTGGTGATGTTGCGCCGACCCGACGAGGGTGCTCGCTTCGTCGAGGTGCAGGGCACCGCCGAGGGCATGGCCTTCACGCGTGGCGAGCTCGACTCCCTGCTCGGGTTGGCCGAGTCGGGGCTCCACACGATCATGTCGCTGCAGCAGGAGATGATCGCCGAAGCTCCGTCGCGTCGCGTGCTCGGACGCTGAGGTAGACACCGTGACGCTCCGGCTGGTATGTGCGTCGGCCAACCCCGACAAGGTGCGCGAGATCGCCGCGCTGCTCGACGGCGAGGTGCATCTGGAGGCGCGGCCGCCGGGGCTCGCCGACGTGGTCGAAGATGCCGACACGCTCGAGGGCAACGCTCGCTTGAAGGCTGCAGCAGTGAGCGCCGCCACCGGATTGCCCGCCGTTGCCGACGACACCGGCCTGTTCGTCGACGCGCTCGACGGAGCGCCGGGGGTGCACGCCTCCCGCTACGCGGGAGACCACGCCACATATGCCGACAATCGGACCAAGCTGCTACATGCCATGAGAGCCAGGCGTGGGGCGGTGGCGCGAACCGCTCGATTCGTCACGGTCGCCATCGTCGTTTGGCCCGATGGCCACGAGGTCGTAGTTCGCGGAGTGTGTGAGGGAACGATCAGCACCGCCGGGGTCGGGGCGCGAGGATTCGGCTACGACCCCATCTTCGTCCCCGCAGCCGGCGACGGCCGCACGTTCGCGGAGATGAGCGAGGCCGACAAGCATGCCGTCTCACATCGCGGTCGGGCCTTTGCCGCCCTGGTCGAAGCACTTCGGGCTGGCTCGCGGTGACCGGCGCCGACCCGACCGGCGCCGACCCGAGCGGCGCCGACTCCGCGGCGACCAGCAGGGTCGAGCGCCTTCTGGCTGCTGTGGCACTGCTGGCGGTGGCCGGCACCGTCGTCGCGCTCGTTCTCGTGCAGCGGATCGGGAGCACCTATCGCGATGGCCTCGAGGTCACCCGCGACGGCGCCGAGGTTGCCGCGGTTGGAACCTCGTCGGCGCGACAGTTGGCGTCCGATGTTTCCGAGCTCGCCCGAGCAGCTTCGAGCGGCCTCGATCAGGCGCAGCGCTTGGTGGAACTGGCCGTCGAGTCCACCGGCGACGTCGGTGTCGCCCTCGGCACCAACCTCGCCCAAGGCGTGGAGGGCACGGCCAACATCGCCAACGGCATGGCCGGGTTGATCGAAGCGATCGAGCGGTTGATCCCCGGCGACAGCCAGTCGCTCGCCGAGGACCTTCGTGCGCTTGCCGAGGGTCTGGAACCTGTGCCGGATCAGCTGCGCTCGCTCGGCGACCAGCTCATCGCCACTTCCGGGCAGCTCGAGAGCTCGGCGGCTTCGTTGCAGACGGTCAGCGATCAGCTGGCCGCGCTGGCCACGGGCATCGACGAGGCGCAGGCCACGCTGGCCGAGGTCGACGTGCTCGCCCGCGATGTTGCGCTACGTGCCGGGGAGGCATTCGACCGCTCCGAGCTCGATCTCCTGCTGTTGCGACTGCTGGTGCTCGTGATGGGAATCGGGTTGGCGGTCGCCTGCATCGCGGCCCGGCAAGCGGTGCGATCGATGGTGACCGTTCGACCTCGTGCGGGCGGTGGGACTCGAACCCACACTCCTTTCGGAACAGAGACCTAAACCCTGCGCGTATGCCAGTTTCGCCACGCCCGCGGCGAGACCACAACGCTACCGATCGGCGTCACCGGACGAGGCGAACGTGAAGATCGTGAACCCGGTCGAGCGTGTCCGCATCACCTGCCCGGTGATCGAGCGGCACCGTGATCGCCCGATTGGGTACGAGCCGACGCTTCCTGCCCGTGGCGATCACGCGCTCGCCGACGCAGACCTGCACTCGGGCAGAGATGAACTCGCTGACCCTGAGGGTGAGCCCGCGGGAGTTGAACGATGCCCACACGATCGGGTCGTCGACGGCTATCGCCGCGGGCGCGGCCGGCCACGAACCCGTCGTGAGCCAGTCGAGCACCGATGCCGCCGCGGCACGGCCGTCGAGCGCGCACACGT
>VFMC01000607.1 GCA_006515795.1 Acidimicrobiaceae bacterium
GGCGTTGCGGAGCAGCACGAGGGCCATCCCGCTCAGCAGCTTCGGACTCGCCCTCGGCGCAGGCGCACTCGTCGCCGCGCTGGCCACCGCGTTGGCTGGCGCCCGCCCGCGGTTGGCTCGCGTAGCCGCACCGGCCGTCGCCGCGTTGGCCGTCGTGAACCTCCCCGCGCTGTGGACCGGCGGGCTGGTCGATCCGGCGCTCACCCGCGATCAACAGGTACCGACCGCCTGGACCGATGCGGCCGCGGCTCTCGACGCCGGTTCGCTCGAGCACCGTGTGCTGCAGCTGCCCGGATCCGAGTTCGGTGCGTTCCGATGGGGCTACACGGTCGACCCGCCACTGCCCGGCCTCACCGACAAACCGCTGGTCACGCGCGATCTGTTGCCGCTCGGCAGCCCTGGCGCGATGGATCTGCTGTACGCCCTCGACAACCGCTTCCAGAGCGGAACGGTCGATCCCGATGGCATCGCCGCCGTCGCCAGGTTGCTCGGGGTCGACACGATCTGGCTGGCCAACGACCTCGCCTTCGACAGGTTCCGCACCCCACGACCCGAACTGGTGGCCGAGATGTTCGGCAACACGTCCGGCGACATGTCCGGTGAGGCGCCCGGCGACTTGCCCGATGGCCTGTCACAGCCGACCGCGTTCGGCGCGCCGGCGGTGAACGTGCCCGACATCGCGATGGTCGACGAGCAGCAGCTGAGCGAGCCGCTGATCGGCTCGCCCCTGGCACCGGTCGAGCTGGTCGGGGTCGACGATGCCGTGCCGATCATCCGCTCTGCCACCTCGGTGATCGTGCTGGCCGGTAGCGGCGACGGCATCGTCGATGCGGCCGCGGCCGGACTGCTCGCGGGAGACGAAGCGGTGCTCTACGCGGCCGACATCGCCGCCGGCCGAGTTCCGGCGGCTGGAGTGCCCGCCGACGCACCGTTGATCGTCACCGACTCGAACCGCGACCGCGCCTCCCAGTGGCGCGGTTCGCAAGACGCCAACGGTCTCACCGAGGTCGGTGGACCCCTGCCGGATGCACTCCGCGAGAACAGCGCCGACCAGCGTCTGGCCGTGTTCGCGGCAGCCGACGAATCCGAACAGACGGTCTCCCGGCTCGAGCGCGGGCTGATCGTTCGCGCCTCGTCCTACGGCGACAGGATCCTGCGGCCAATCGGGTGATAACCCAGGTCGAGATCGACGACGGCACCGCCACGACCCGGCGTGTTGATCTCACCGCGGCATCACTGTCCACCCCGGGGCAGGCGGTGAGCGTTGCCGCTGGCGCGGAGGTCACCATCACGATCACTGATGTTGCCGCTCGTGTCGGATCCGATACGGGGCCGAGCGGAGTCGGCTTCGCCGAGCTCGGTCCAGTTGCCGCGGAGATCACCCGCTTGCCCTCCGCGGCGCTGTCCACCGTTACCTCCACCCG
>VFMC01000608.1 GCA_006515795.1 Acidimicrobiaceae bacterium
GCCCGCGACTCACCGTGGCAGGTGAGGTCTGCACGCTGACGAGCTGCAAGGTCGCTGGCAATTGCACTACCCACGAATCCGAGCCATCAGCCGAGGCGTCTGACAGCACCGCACTGCTGTTCGCATCGCTGCCGCTCACGGTGCCGTCCAGATCGACCACGCCCAGCGTGGCCGACCCGTCCACCGCCACCGTGTAGCTGAAGGTCGCCGTCGTCCCGCCGGCGATCGACGAGGGGTTCGACCCGGACGTCACCGTGTACTCGCTACCGACGCCCGTGCCACCTGCCGTGAAGGTCAACCCTGCCGTCCCGATGCTCGCCCCGGCCTCGCCGGTGTTACGAACCAGCATCGTCACCGGGACGCCCGTCTGCCCGCGGCTCACCGTCGCAGGTGCCGTCTGCACGCCGGCAATCTGGAGCACTGCCGGCGCTTGCACCGTCCAGGAATCTGCCAGGTCCGCGGTGCCGTCGGAGACCGCCGCGCCCGAGTTCGCATCGCTGCCGCTCACGGTGCCGTCCAGGTCCACCACGCCCAGCGTCGCCGACCCGCCCACCGTCACAGCGAAACTGAACGTCGCCGTCGTCCCGCCCGCGATCGACGAAGGGTTCGACCCGGCCGTCACCGAATACTCGCCGCCGACGCCGGTGCCACCCGCCGTGTAGCTCAACCCCGCCGTCCCGATGCTCGCGCCGGCCTCACCGGTGTTGCGCACCTGCATCGTCACCGCGATGCCGGTCTGCCCCCGGCTCACCGTCGCCGGCGAGGCCTGCACGCTGAGAATCTGGATCGAGGCAGGCACCTGGACCGTCCACGAGTCCGTCGTATCCGCGGCACTGTCCGACACGGGTCCACCCGCGTCAGCGTCGGTGCCGCTCACCTCCCCGTCCACATCCACGGTGCCCAGCGTGGCCGATCCACCCACTGCCACGGTGTAGGTGAACGTTGCCGTTGTGCCACCGGCCACGGCTGCCGGGTTCGAGCCCGGCGTGACGGCGTACTCCGAACCCACGTCGGTTCCTCCGGCGTGGAAGGTCAGGGCCGAGGACGAGACGTTAACGGTCACCGCGCCGGGATTGCGGACCAGCATCGTCACGGCGACGCCCGTCTGCCCGCAACTCACGATCGCGGGCGAGGCCGTCACGCTGGCGGTGCCGCTCACGGTGCCGTTCAGGTCGACCGCGCCCAGCGTGGCCGCGGCGTCCACCGCGACGGTGAAGCTGAAGGTCGCCGTCGCCCCGCCCGCGACGGAGGATGGATTCGAACCTGCCGTCACCACGTACTCCGAGTTCACTCCGGTCCCGCCCGCCGCGAATGTCAGACCCGCGGACGCAACCTCCGCGGCGGCCTGGCCGGTGTTGCGCACCTGCATCGACACGGGAACGCCTGTCTCCCCACGGCGCACGGTCGCCGGCGACGCCAGAACGCTCGCAAGCTCGAGTGTCGCCGGGGTCTGCACCGTCCAGGCATCGGTGCAGTCGGCCGCGCTATCGGCCAGGGCCGCGCCACCGTGGCTGTCGGTCCCCGAGACGGTCCCGTCGAGGGTCACAGCCCCGGAGGCGGCCCCCGCCGTGACGGTCACGTCGAAGCTGAACGTCCCGACCGAGCCGCCCGCGAGCGTGGTCGGGCCGGAGACCCAGGTGACCGTGTACCCGGTCGTGACGCCTTGGAAGGTCAGCCCCACGGAGGTGATATTCGCGG
>VFMC01000179.1 GCA_006515795.1 Acidimicrobiaceae bacterium
ATGCTCGCCGAGGTTGTCCTGAAGCGACTTGAGCCGGCGCACCACATCGGTGCGCGCGTCATCTGGGAGCAGCGACCTGAAGCACTCGAGCAAGTAGCGCAGGGTCTTGGCGTCCTTGCGCAGGTCATGCAACTGCTCGGCGACGGTGCCGGGATCGATGAGGCGGCCCCGGTCGACGAGGGTGGCCTGGGCACGTTCGATCCGCCGGGCTACCAGGACGCCGAGTGGCCGTTCTGCGTGCGCGCCGCTTGAGTCGGCGGCGATCGGCTCGGCGAGCCACGTCTGCCAGGCGATCATCGGGGCCTCGGCCACGGCAGAGCGCAACTGCCCGCCGAGCGTCGCATGGGCGAGCAGGCATCGTCGTTCGAGCAGCATTCGAACGGGCTCGAGGGCGGCGATGGCGTTAGCGCCGAGTGAACCACTGTCGTCACGCCACTCGATGAGGTGCACATCGAGATCGCGGGCCGGACCGGTGAGTGCTCCGAGCCAGCCGAACCACTCCCGAGCGTGCGCGGTGATCAATGGGGACAGCACCCGTTTGCCCTGGCCGAGGATCGTGCGTGAGCGTCGCACCCCGACGCGGAGATCGTGCAGGGACTCCGGGTCGAGATGATCGATGGTGCCCTGCCAGTTGAACGCAATCGCTTCGGCCTGTTCGCCGAGCGCGGCACGAATCCCATCGATGGCGCGCATCTCGGGATCGAGCGACATCACCCTTCGACCGTATCGGCGGTGGGGCCCATACTGTGGTCCATGACGCTCGAGATCGAACGAAAGTTCCTGTTGACCGAACTGCCCGAACCATCGATCCTCGGCACAGGACAGCCGATGCGCCAGGGCTACGTGGCCGAGCAGGAGGACGTCGCCGTCCGCGTCCGCATCGCCGATGCGTCGGCGCAGCTCACGATCAAGGCCGGCACCGGCCTCGTCCGCACCGAGGTGGAACCGCCGAGGTCGACGTGTACGCCGGCGAGCTCTCAGGGTTGGTCACTGTGGAGGTCGAGTTCGCCTCACAGCAAGATGCCGCCGCGTTCGTCGCACCCTCATGGTTCGGCCGCGAAGTCACCGGTGAAGGGCAATGGACCAACGCCGCGCTCGCCCGCAAGGGTCTGCCGCGCTGAGGCCGTTACGGCCCGGGGAAGGTGAGCTGGATCGACGGCGTGGAGCCGGCAAGCAACGCCGCGGCGCCGTTCGTGGAGGCGCTTCGCGGAGCGCGAACGATCGATCGGTGACAGCGTTCTCGCGGCCACCTTCGAGACGAGATCGGACAATCCGCGCAATACCGGTGGGGGTATTGCCATCTTGAGGACCTTGGGCCCTGTCGTTGCTGTCCCACCCGCCGTTTACTGAGGTCGTGACACATCGAATAGTGATCCTCGGAGGCGGCACCGGTGGCACGCTGACCGCCAATCGTCTTCGGAAGTTGTACAAGCCCGGCGAGGCCGAGATCGTTGTCGTCGACCAGGACGACAACCACGTCTACCAGCCCGGCCTGCTCTTCGTGCCGTTCGGGCTGACCGACGCCGACGACATCGTTCGGCCGCGTGGTCGACAACTGCACGCCGGCATCTCCTACCACCAGAGCTCGATCGATCACGTCGACATCGACGACGATCGAGTGCACCTCGACGACGGCACCACCCTTCCCTACGACGTGCTCGTCATCGCGACGGGAGCGACGCTGGTGCCAGATGAGACCGAGGGCCTCACCGGAGCGGGCTGGATGGAACGGGTGTTCACGTTCTACACGGCCTTCATCGACCTCCCCATCAAGTGCCCCGTCGCACCGTTGGAGTTCTGCTTCCTCGCCGACTGGTACTTCACCGAGCGCGGCATCCGCGACCGGGTGGAGCTCGTGTTCGTCACGCCGCTCGACGGTGCGTTCACGAAGCCCGTCGCGTCCGAACGGCTCGTAGGGATGCTTGCCGAAAAGGGAATCGAACTGGTCACCGACTTCAACACCGGCGAGGTCGACGGGGCCGGCGGCCGGCTGATCTCCTACGACGGCCGCGAGGTGCCCTTCGACCTGGCCGTCATCGTGCCCTTGCACGGCGGCGCGGCGTACGTCGGCCGGTCGCCCGGGCTCGGCGACGAGCTGAACTTCGTGCCCACCGATCAACGCACCCTGCAGTCTCGGGCCGCGGCGAACGTCTTCGTGATCGGCGACGCCGCCGACGTTCCCACGTCGAAGGCTGGATCGGTGACGCACTTCGAGGGCGACACCCTGGTCGCCAACATCGCCCACCACCTCGCCGGCGAGGCGCTCGAAGCGGGGTTCGACGGTCACGCCAACTGCTTCATCGAAACCGGGTTCCACAAGGCGCTGCTGATCGACTTCAACTACGAGACCGAACCGCTCACGGGGCACTTCCCCGGCCGCGTCGGCCTGCCTCTGCTGAAGGAATCACGCCTGAACCACCTCGGGAAGCTGATGTTCCAATGGATCTACTGGAACGCCCTGCTCCCCGGCCGAGACCTCCCCGGTCTCGGTTCCACCATGCCAGCCGCCGGCAAGACAGCCGCCGAGTCCACATCATCCACGCCAGTCCCCGAGGGAGCCTGAACCATGACCACCACCGCCACCACCACCGCCACCATCGGCGCCACCACCATCGAGCTCACCGACGACGGGTTCTTCGTCGATCCATCGGTGTGGACCGAGGACATGGTCACCGAGCTGGCCCGCCGCGAGGGAATCGAGCCCGTCACCGACGGGCACTGGAACGTCATCAGGTTCATGCGCAAGGAGTACGTCGAGAAGGGCGCCGGCCCGTCGGTTCGTGCGCTAGGAAAGACCTCCGGCTTCAGCGTGAAAGAGCTGTACCAGCTGTTCCCGAAGGGCCCCGCCAAGATCGCCGCCCGCGTCGCCGGCATCCCGAAGCCACGCGGTTGCATCTGAGCCGCGAAACCGATTCACCGATTCTCCCCAACCGAACCGATTCTCCGCAGCCGAACCGATTCTTCCCAACTGAAAGGAAACCACGTCATGGCCGACACCATCGACAAGATCTCGATCATCGTCTCGAAGGGTTCGCTCGACGGGATCTACCCGGGGCTGATCATGGCCAACGGCGCCCGCGCCGAGGGCATCGAGACCAACCTGTTCTTCACCTTCTTCGGCCTCGACGCGATCCACCTGAAGCGCCACGAGCACATCAAGCTCGCCACCGTCGGCAACCCTGGCCTGCACATGGCCACCTGGGCAGGAGGGCTGCCAGGAGTGTCGTCGATGATGACGCACTACATGGAGCACAAGATGGGCTCGCTCGACATCCCACCGATCCCGGAGTTCGTCGAGATGATCTCCGACACCGGTGCGGGGCTGTACGCCTGCAAGGCATCGGTCGATCTGTTCGGACTCGAGAAGAACGACTTCATCGCGCAGCTCGACGACATCATCACAGTCGGCGAGTTCTACGAGATGGCCGCAGGCGGGCAGATCATCTTCACCTGATGCTGATGCTCGGTTTCGCAACCAGGCTCCGCGATCAGTGCGGCTGATCCAGGCGAACCCGTTCTGCGTGGTGTGCGGCGACCGCCGGCCAGTCGAGTGAGTTCTCGATGGCCGACACCAGCGCCGTCGACGCGGTCGGCTCACCGTGCACCACGTAGACCGCGTCGGGCGTGCCATCGGCGGCGCCGACCCATTGCAGCAGCTCGGGGCCATCGGCGTGCACCGAGAACGCCGGGAGATCGACGACGTCGGCCCGAACCCGCACGTAGCGACCGAGCATCTTCAGCTCTCTCGAACCGTCGAGGAGCTGGCGTCCCCGCGTACCCTCGGCCTGGAAGCCGACCAGCACCACCGTGTTGCGAGCATCGGGCAACATGTGGGCGAGATGGTGCACCACCCGCCCACCGGTGCCCATCCCCGACGCCGAGATAACGATGCACGGCGATGCCGGATCGTTCAATGCCTTCGACTCCGCCACCTCGCGGACCTCGTGGAGGCCGGGGACGTCGAAGAAGTCGGACCGACCCGATGCCTCGGACCTGATGTCCGGGTCACCGCGCTCGATCGCGCCCCGGTACACCCGCAGCGCGCTCAGCGCCATCGGGCTGTCGACGTAGACCGGCACCCCAGCCGGCAGCCGCCCGGCGGCAGCGAGCTTGCTCAGATGGTGGAGCAACACCTCCGTACGGTCGACGGCGAAGGCGGGGATCAACACGTTGCCGCCCCGCGCGATCGTGGTCGAGATCGCTGCAGCCAACCGGTCGGAGCCACTCGAGCCCGAGTCGGGATGCCGGCGATCACCGTAGGTGGACTCCACCACCAACACATCGAGGCGGCCGGGAGGGTCGGGCGGCACGAGGAAGGGGTGCGATGGCCGGCCGAGATCGCCGCTGAAGCCGATCACCCGGCCGCTGTCACCGAGATCCAGCCGGACAGAGGCCGAACCGAGGATGTGGCCGGCGCGCGAGAGCCGGGCATGCACGCCGGGCGCGACCTGGCAGTCGGTGGCGAACGGAACGGGCACCAACTGCTCGACCGCCGCCCACGCGTCCTGCTCGGTGTAGAGCGGTAGCGCCGGCTCGTGGCGCGAGAACCCCTTGCGGTTGGCGTACTCGGCCTCCTCCTCCTGTAGATGACCGCAGTCGGGCAACACGATCTGGGCCAGTTCCACGGTGGACGGTGTGGCGAAGATCGGGCCGGCGTACCCCGCGGCGACGAGCCGCGGCAGGTAGCCCGAGTGGTCGACGTGGGCGTGGGTCAGCACGACGGCGTCGATCGAAGCTGGGCTGAACGGCGGCTCGATCCAGTTCCGTTCGCGCAGCGCACGCGGACCCTGGAACAGCCCACAGTCCACGAGCACCTGCGCGCCGCCACTGCGTACCAGGTACTTCGATCCGGTCACGGTTCCGGCGCCGCCCAGGAACTGCAGCGTCGGCGAGGCAGTGCTGGTGCTGGTCGACGATCTCACAGCAACCCGAGCTGATCGATCCGCTTGAAGTACTTGCGGGCGTGGACCAGCAGCTCACCGTCGGTCGGGTGGTCGAGTGCCTCCAGGCCCACCACCCGGCTGGCCACCTCGGGATAGCGCGCGCGGAGATAGCGCTCGAAGGCGGTCTTGGCGGTGCCGGGACCGGTGATCAGAACTTCACGGAAGTCGACGAGCGCATCGGCGATCTCGTCGAAGAAGTGGCGATCATCGGGTGCATGGCCCGAACCGGGGATTCCCGACTTGCGGTGGATCTGCCGATGGGGGCTCTCGCTGTGGAACTCGACCGCGGTGCCGTCTCCGGACGAGAAGCCGATCAGCTTTGCTTCGCGATGGTCGAGCCAGACGATGGCGTGTATCTGCGACATGCGCTCTCCTTGGTCGTTTGTGACAACGCTTCCAAGACAACGATGCGACGATCTGGCCCGAACGGCTAGAGCACAAAGGCTCGGGCCGAACACAGCGGCGCCAGCGTGGGATCAGATGGCCGCGGCCGTGACTCCGAGCACGCCGAGGAACAGGGCAAACGCCGGAATCGCCCCAGCGCTGAAGCGCATCCCGAACCGGCGTCCTCCGACGGTGAAGGCGAGCACGCACTTCACGACGGTGTTGGTGCACACCGCAGCTCCGACGCCCAGCAGCGCCGCAGTCAACTGCAGCTCGCCCTGCTCGTGCAGGGTTGCCGCGGCCAGCGCGCCGGCTTGCGAATCGGCCAGACCAGCAGCGCCGGCGGCTAGCACGGTCGCATTCGGTCCGATGACATCGGCCACCCAGCGCCCCACGAACACCGCAGTGGTGAGCACCCCGGCAAGCACCAGCGCCGGCCGAACACCGAACGGCCGATCGACGGCGCGGTCGGGGTCGGGGGAATGGTCGGCGCCAACCGTCGCGGCCCCGCGGGTCAAGGTGACGGCCACGACGACCACCAGCACCGACCCTCCTGCGACGATCGCCGGCCACAGGTGCGCGAGCAGTTCGGCGTCGGCGACGGCAATGATCCCGGCCAACTGCACGAACGTCGCGACGCTCGCAAGGTAGGCCCCGCCGAGCGGTGCAGCGAGCCGTCCCGACGTCCGCGAGATCCGGCCCATCGACGCCGTCGTGATGCTCGCCGAGATGAACCCGCCGGCGAGACCCGTGATCAGCAGACCCCGCCGCGACCCGAGACTTCGGGTGGCCACGTACCCGACCCAGGAGATGGCGGTCAAGGCCAGCACCAGCTGCCAGATCCGCTCGGGGTTGAGCACCCCGTACGGCCCCATCTCGCGATCGGGCAGCAGCGGAAGCACGACGAAGGCCATCACGAGGAACTTGATCGCGTCGTCGACGTCGGCATCGCTGAGCATGTCACGGGCGAATGAGTGGATCCGACCCTTCGACGCCAGCAGCACGATCAGGATGATCGCGATCCCGGCGGCGAGCGCCGCATCGGTCCACGCGAGCGCGCCGAGGAGGTAGGTCGCCAGCCCAGCGATCTCGGTG
>VFMC01000180.1:0-3021 GCA_006515795.1 Acidimicrobiaceae bacterium
TACTTCGCTTTCGCCGGCACGCTCGCCGGCGGTCTGTACGGCATCGAGCACGAGTTGCCGCTCGGCGAGCCGTTCGAAGGCAACGGCTACGACGCGCCCGAGATCGACCGGATCCCGTGGACCCTCCCTGATGCCATCGCGCTGTGGGAGAACTCGTCGATCGCCCGCGAGTGCTTCGGCGACGACGTGCACCACCACATCCTCACCATGGCCAAGGCGGAGTGGGAGGCGTTCAACCACACCGTCACCGATTGGGAGCTGCGCCGCTACTGGGAGCGCATCTAGTCAGGCCGGATGAAACTCGACGAGGACCGGGATGTGGTCGCTCAGCTCGGCCCACTCCTCTCCGCCGAATTGTTCGTGCTGCTCGATCACCTCCGCCGCTGCCGGGACGAGCACGTAGTCGAATCGTCGCCGCGGCGCGATCGCCGGATGGGTCGGGCCTCCTCCCGGATCGCGTAGGCCGAGGGCGTGGAAGGGGCGCACCACCTCGGCTTCGTGGTCGGCGTTGAAGTCGCCGGCCACCACGACGAGTTCGCCGCCGTCGGCGCCCACGAAAGCGGCGGCGCGTTCCGCCTGGGCGATGCGCTCGTCGGGACGATCATGGGCTGCGAGATGGGTGTTGTGGAACCTCATCGTGACGCCGCGACGGATGACGCTGGCCGACTGCAGCACCCGGTGGCGGTAGGTCCAGGTCGACACCCCGGGGGAGATCACCCGCGACGTCGCCGACCGGAGAGGATGCCGGCTGAGCACCGCTTCGCCCTCTGCCAACCACCACCCGAGCGGCGTGTAGGGATGGTGCTTCCGGGTCCACTGGTGGTTCCAGCCCAGTCGCGCCGCCAGATCCGTTGCCTGGCCGCGACGGATCTCCTGGATCGCGACGACGTCTGGCCTGAGGCGGCCGATCACCGCGGCCAACGCCGAAAGGTCGGGCCGACCTGCGCCGCGAATGTTCCAGGTGACGATCCGCCACGGCACCTCGTCGGCCGGCGCCGGCGCGGTCGCTGGTGACGTTGCTGGCGCGGTCGCGGTCATTCTGGATCAGTCTTGTCGGTCGGCTACCGTCGTCACAATGAGTCGTCTCACGGGCAAGGTCGCCCTCATCACAGGTGCATCATCGGGTCTCGGTCGCGTCGGCGCCGAGCGATTCGCGGCGGAGGGAGCAAAGGTCGTCATCGCCGACATGTCCGACGGCGACGAGGTGGTCGAGGCCATCGCCGCCGCCGGTGGGGAGGCGTCGTACGTGAGCTGCGACGTCACCGACGAGGCCTCGGTGCAAGCCGCAGTGGAACACGCCGTCGGCACCTTCGGCGGCCTCCACGTGCTCTACAACAACGCCGGCGTGATGCTCGGCGACGACGACAACCCGGTCACCACCAGCATCGCGACCTATCAGAAGACGATGGACATCAACCGAGGAGTCCGGGCACGCAGGCTCGATCGTGAACGTCGCCTCGTTCGTCGCCCACATGGGCGCGGCAACGCCACAGGTCGCTTACACGGCGTCGAAGGGCGCCGTGCTGGCGATGACTCGCGAGATCGCGGTCATCTACGCGCGCCAGGGCATCCGCGCCAACGCCTTGTGCCCAGGTCCGATCATGACGCCGCTGCTCGCCAAGTTCCTCAGCGACGACGCCAAGCGCAACCGACGCCTGGTGCACATCCCGATGGGCCGCTTCGGCGAACCGATCGAGATCGCCAACGGCGCGCTGTTCCTGGCGAGCGACGAGTCGAGTTGGATGACCGGCCAGTCGCTGATCATCGACGGTGGCATCACCGCCGCATACGTCACCCCCGAATGATCGGCGACTGATCGTGCACGGGCCCGACAGCGGCGTCGGCGACCTGGCTGCGCGAGCGGCAGCGTTCATCGTCGATCGGCTCGCCGGCACGGGCGTGGGCGTGGTGGGTGACAAGGCGGTCCTCGACGAGCAACTCGCCGGTTCGATCACCGCCGGCGGTCTCGGCCTCGACGACGCGTGGTCCGTGTTCGCCGATGTCGTCACGCCCAACAACGTCGGCCTCGACAGCGACAGGTTCCTCGCCTTCATCCCACTCTCGCCGTCGGCCGCCGCGGTCTGGATGGATGCGATGGTCGGCGCCGCCAACTTCTCGGCCGAGTCGTGGCTCGAAGGTGCCGGGGCCGTCGCCGCCGAGAACCAGGTGATCGATCTGCTCTGTCGGTCAGCAGGCATGCCGCCTGATGCCGGCGGGTGCTTCATGAGCGGCGGCAGCATCGGCAACCTGTCGGCATTGGCCGTCGCCCGTCACCGGGCCGGCGGCCGGCCCACGGTCGCGGTTGCCGACACCGCGCACGCATCGATCGACAACGCGCTGCACCTGCTGGGTCTCGAACCGCTGGTCGTGCCGACCGGTGCAGGTTGTCGGCTCACGGGTGCGGCTCTGCGTCAGGCGACCCGCGGCCGCGACGACGTCGGCATCATCGTCGCCTCCGGCGGGTCCACCAACGCGGGCGTCGTCGACGACCTCGCCGGCTGTGCCGACGTCGCCGCCGATCTCCAGGCATGGCTCCACGTCGATGGCGCGTATGGCCTCGCCGCGCTCCTCCTGCCGGAGTTGCGCGGGCGGTTCTCCGGGATCGAGCGCGCCGACTCGTTCATCATCGATCCGCACAAGTGGCTGTTCGCGCCGGCCGGGTCGTGCGCGCTCGTGTATCGCCGGCCTGATCTGGCCCGCCAGGTGCACACGCAGCACGGGCCGTACGTCGATGTGCTGCGCACCGGCGACGACGCCTACAACCCCAGCGATCTCGGCTACCAGCTCACCCGTCGAGCGAGTGGCCTGCCGGTCTGGTTCTCGCTGGCACTGCACGGCGTCGACGCACATCGCGAGGCGATCCGCGTCGGCATCACGATGGCCTCGGCGATGGCGGATGCCTTGGATGCATCACCCCTCACCGAACTCGTCATACGCCCGGAGCTCGGTGTGGTGCTGTTCCGTCGCCATGGTTGGGGCGCGTCGGAGTGGCGGGAGTGGGCGCGTGGCTTGCTGCATGCC
>VFMC01000180.1:3041-10217 GCA_006515795.1 Acidimicrobiaceae bacterium
CGGTGTCGCGTTCGTCGCCCCTTCGACCTACAAGGGCGAGCCGGTCGGACGGCTGGTGTTCATGCATCCGCGCACGCCGCCGTCGATCGTCGACGAGCTGATGGTCAGTCTCACAGCCTGAGCGTGCCGACCTGTGTGGTCAGGTGGGCGGTGATCGAGATCGCCGCGGCCGTTTCGATCTCCACCCTTTCGTCGTGACCGACGACGGCCAGCAGTCGCGACAACTGGTTCGGGTCGGGCGTGCCGAGCACGAGCCGTTCGAGCGCCACCGCCGGCATCGGCAGGCTCATCGTCGGGTGGGTCGAGGGTCCCCAATCGATCAGGAACGGAGCGACCGAACCGAGCGGCGCCTGCGGTTGTGGCAACGTCAGGCGCCAGGTCAGCAGTGTTCCGTCGGGGCGCTGCCGCGACATCGCGCTGATCGGCCCGGGCCTGTGGCCGGTTGCCTCCGCCGCGCTGACGACGGCTTCGAGCTCGTCGTCGGGTCGGGCGCACCAGGCGACCAGCGCCTCACCCGTGAGCTCGTCGATGCCGAACGGGCGCGGTACGACGGGTCGGGGTTGCTCGAGGTCGGGACCGACGATCTCGAGGTAGGTGCCGCCGCCGAGCGCGACGAGCTCGTTGCGGGTGCCGAACCCGACGTGTTGGCCGCCGGCGACCGACCGCACGCCGAGCCGCAGGGCAAGTGCCATCACCGTTCGTTCGAGGTCGCTCGTAGCGAACACGAGATGATCGATCATCGCCGCACTGTACGACTCGCACTGTACGGCTCGCGCGGAACGAGGCGTGCCAGTGGCCGGCCGCGGGGAACCGGCC
Source organism: Acidimicrobiaceae bacterium (assembly GCA_006515795.1). GTDB lineage: Bacteria > Actinomycetota > Acidimicrobiia > Acidimicrobiales > Ilumatobacteraceae > VFMC01. The sequence continues at coordinate 3,858 of VFMC01000180.1, forward strand.
GGCGCGGACCGTCGTCGGTACTGTTGCGGCGTGGGCGGACGGCGATGGGCGCGAGGGGTGGGCGCGGCGTGCACCTTCGTTCTCGCCGTTGCCGTCGCCGCCACGGTTCGAGAGGTCGTCGTGCTGATTCGCTGGGTGATCGAAGCTCCCACCGATGACGACCTCTGGTGGGGTGTGGTCCCGGCGCTCGGCGGCGTTCTGGCCGTTCTCGTGGTCGCCCGTTCCGCCACCACTGCGTCCACCGCCGACGCCTACGTGTACGGCATCCAGCGGGGGACGCTCGACAGCCGAGGTGCGCTGCCGCGGTGGGTGGCGCTGCTGTGCGGCGTCGGGGTCGGCGTCCCGCTCGGCTACGAGGGACCGATGGTCTACTTCGGCGGTGTCGTCGGGGTGACGGGAGGACCGCCCCTCGGGACGACACGGCGATCGGCGGGGATCGCGTGCGCGACGGCCGCGGTCGCGATGGTGATCACCGCGCCGGTGGCGGCCGCCTTCTTCACATCGGAGGTGGTCCGCCGCGGTTGGCCGCACCGCCGTGACCGTGCCGCCCTCGCCACGGGAGCAGGGGCGGCGTGGCTGGTTCTGCGGTTCTTCGACGACCATGGTGGTGTCGTGGGCACGGCTCCGCGGGTTTCCAACGGTGCCGTCGCCATGGGCGCGATCGTGATCGGCGGCACCTGCGGGCTGGTGGGGCGCGGCGTGGCGGCGGCGATCGTGCGGGCCGAGCAGCGTCGTCTGCGGCCGAGGATGAAGGTGGCGATCGTCGCGACCGCGTTGCTCGTGATCGTTCCGGCCGGACGGGCTGCGTCGGGCCACTGGATCTTTGTCGGAAGTGGAGCACGACTGCTCGCCTGGGCGGTCGGCGCGCCGTTCGTGTGGATCGCCGTTGCCGCGCTGGCGTTCGTGCTGCTCGTCGTAGCGATGGTCGCCGGAGGTGTGGTCGGTGGGCTGTTCCTGCCGCTCGTCTCGCTCGGCGGCGCAGTCGCCCTCGTTCTCACCCGGTCCTGGCTGTCGGGCGTTCCGGTGCCGGTGGCCGTCGCCGCCGGTGGTTCAGCGATGCTTGCCGCCGGCTACGGCGCACCGTTGGCAGCGACGGCCTTGGCGGTGAGCACGTTGGGCCTCGGGTCAGCCAGCTCATCGGCGATCCTCGCCGTTGTGGTGTCCACGCTGGTGGCCGACGGCGCCACGGTCAGTCTCCATCGCCGGTGAGGGTCGCCGGTGACGATCCACGCCAACCAGACCGACTTTGGGCCCTCCTGACATTTCGTGCGCTCGTGACCGGCAAGACTGGCGTGGTGAGTTCAGTCGCGTTCATCGGCCTCGGGGTGATGGGTACCCCGATGGCCCGCCACCTCGCCGCCGCGGGGCATCATGTCAACATCTACAACCGCACGCCCGAGAAGGCGCTGGCGTGGGTCGCGCTGTACGGCCACCAGGCCAAACCGACGCCCCGCGAAGCCGCGGAGGGGGCTGAGTTCGTGTTCCTCTGCGTGGGGAACGACAACGACGTTCGCGACGTGGTGTACGGGCCCGATGGCGCACTGGCGGGGGCCGAAGCCGGCGCCGTGCTCATCGACCACACCACGGCATCGGCCGAGGTGGCGCGCGAGCTGGCCGAAGCGTGCGCCGAGTTCGGCGTCGGGTTCGTGGATGCGCCGGTCTCGGGTGGTCAGGCGGGCGCCGAGAACGGGCTGCTCACGATCATGTGCGGCAGTGACGACGAGGCCTTCTACGACCTGGCGCGCCCGGTGATGGATTGCTACGCGAAGGCGTGCTCGCTGATGGGGCCGGCAGGGGCGGGACAGCTCACGAAGATGGTCAACCAGATCTGCATCGCCGGCATCGTGCAGGGCCTGGCGGAGGGCATCAACTTCGCGATGAAGGCCGGCCTCGACCCCGATGCCGTGATCGACGTGATCCGTTTCGGCGCGGCGCAGAGCTGGCAGATGGAGAACCGTGGCCGCACGATGTCGCGCGGCGAGTTCGACTTCGGGTTCGCCGTCGAGTGGATGCGCAAGGACCTCGACATCGTGCTCCGCGAGGCCGACCGCAACGGCGCCCGTCTTCCGGCAACGGCCCTGATCGACCAGTTCTACGGTCAGGTCGTGGCGCGTGGTGGCAAGCGCTGGGACACCAGCAGCCTGATCCACCTCCTGGCCAACGACTGACCGTTCCCAACCCGATCTACGTCGGTCTCGACCGGCTGAACCTGTCGAGACCGACAAAGTTGGGGCGCGGGGCGGCCAGAGCGCCATCAGCCGGCGATCCCGGCGCTGAGGTCGCGCTTGCCGGCGGCGCGGTCGTCGGCCCACTGCTCGAGCGTCGCCGCCAGCTCGGCGCTGCCGGTCGCCTTCGCCCACTGCTTCGGTAGCGCCGGGAACGAGTAGTCGCCGAGATCCTTGGGTTGGTACACCGCGGCCTTGCGAGCCATCGCCGCCTCGATCGCCGGGGCGAGTCGGCGAGCCTTTGCCGCAACCTGGGCCTCGTCGCGCTCGAGGAACTCCGGCAGGATCTCGGTACCGAAGATCTCGATCGACTCCATGATGTGCTCGTGCTCGTTGCGGCCCGCCTGGAGCACGAAGATGATCTGATCGACCCCGGCCTCCTCGAACCGGCGGAGGTACTCGCGCACTTGGGCAGGTGTGCCGACGCTGCCACGCAGTCCGGTGGTGTCGCCCGCAGCCTGCTTGGCGCCGAGCGCCTCGGCCTTCAACGCGGCGGCGATCGCGTCGGGGTCGTAACCCTGGGCGGAGCGCCGATCGACGTACTCCGACCACACGTCGGTGCGGCCCGGGCGGTGCTCGCCGAACACGTAGAAGTGGCCGAGCGAGTAGCCGAAGAAGTTCGACCCTTCAGCGCCACGGCGGATCGCTTCGGCCTCGTCGTGGTGAACCATCATCGGGCTGACACAGGCAACCTGCGGGTTGACCGCAAACCCGACCGGCACGCACGATTCGGCGAACCTCGTCTCGTACTCGGTCACCCAGTTCACGGCTTCTTCGGGATCGATGAACGCGAACGTGAGCGCACCCATGCCCTTCTCCGCGGCGAGCAGGATGGTGTCGCGCCGCGAGCACGCCACCCAGAGCGGCGGGTGCGGTCGCTGCACCGGCTTGGGGATCACGTTTCGCGGTGGCATCGACACGTACTTGCCCTCGACACCGGTGAACGGCGTCTCGGCCATGCAGCGCACCGCCACCTCGAGCCCCTCGAGCCAGGCGTCGCGCTTCTCCAACGGGTTCACGCCGAAACCTCCGAGCTCGGCCTCGCTGGCTGACTCCCCGCTGCCGAATTCGACCCGCCCGTTCGACACGAGATCGAGCATGCTCACCCGCTCGGCGGTGCGAGCGGGGTGGTTGAACTGCGGTGCGGTGAGGATGATCCCGTGCCCGAGGCGCATCTGCTTGGTGCGCTGGCTGCAGGCCGCGAGGAACACCTCTGGCGCGGAGGAGTGGGAGTACTCCTCGAGGAAGTGGTGCTCCACCTCCCACACGTACTGGATGCCGAGCGAGTCGGCGAGCTCGACCTGGGTGAGGGCGTCGTGGATGAGCTGGCGCTCGGCGCCGTCGTCCCATGGCCGACCCATCTGGTGTTCGTAGAACAGACCGAACTTCATGGACTTGATGTAAACATAGGTGTATACATATGTCAATGGCGATGCCGGTTGATCGAGTGAGTGCGAGTGCGAGTGCGCGTGAGCCAGTGCCGACGCGGCGCATGCCGCGCGCCGAGCGCCGCGAGCAGATCGCCCGCACGGCGGCCACCGTGTTCGTGTGTGGCGGGTTCGACGGCACGTCGATGGACGACGTCGCCCGCGAGGCCGGCGTCACACGCCTCATCGTGTATCGCATCTTCGAGTCGAAAGAGGAGCTCTACCGGGCGGTCCTCGACCTGGTGATCGACGACCTGGCCGCATTCAGGCTCCTCTGGCGGCACGCCGCCCACGAGCCGGCGTTTCGTGAAGTGGCGGCCCTGTTCAAGCGGGCCGTCACCGATCATGCGATCGTCCTGATCGAACCGGCGATGAGTGATCCCACGCTGCGCCGGTGGGCGGCCGAGTCTGTGGTGAGCCACCTCTACGAGAGCGTGTGCCTGTGGCTCGACGACGGCGACATCGCCCGCGACGACGAGTTCGTCGTGCTCATCACCGAAGGCATCCGGGCGATGGTGATCCGCTGGATCGAGCTGGCCGGCGCTGCTCGTTGACCGCGATCAGCCGCCGGCGACGGCGGCCACCGTGTCGACGATCCGGTCGATCTGCGCGTCGGTGATGACGAGCGGCGGGCAGAACGTGAGCGTGTCGGTGTTGATCGCCCTGCAGATCACGCCGCGGCGCAGCATCTCGTCGCGGATGGACATCGCGTTCTGGTCGGGGCGCAACACCGCGGCACGCATCGCGCCCTCACCGCGCGTGTGGTCGATCACGCCATCGTCGGCGAGCGCTTGGAGGCCGTGGTGGATGCGCAGGCCTACGTGCTTGGCCCGTTCCACGAGCCCCTCACGCTCGATGATCGAGAGGTTGGCCAGACCGGCTGCGCATGCCGCCGGATGGCCCGAGTAGGTGAAGCCGTGCCGGAGGAAGAAGTCGGGGTCGGATTCGAGTGCAGCACATGGCCCCGGCCCGAGGAACACCCCGCCCAGCGGTTGATAGCCCGACGTGACCGCCTTGGCGAAGGTGACGATGTCGGGTCGGACGCCGTAGTGGTGTGCCGCGAACCATGAACCGAGGCGGCCGAAGCCGGTGATCACCTCGTCGAACACGAGGTAGGCGCCGTGCTGGTCACACAACTTGCGCAGCCCGGCGAGGTAGTTCTCCGGCGGTGGGTAGATGCCGGCGGCGCCTTGGACCGGCTCGGTGATGATCGCGGCGACGGTGCTCGAGTGCTCGGCCATCAGCGTGGCCAGCGCCTCGATGTCGTCGGCAGGCACCTGCACCACGTCGGCCACGAACGGCCCGAAGTTCTCGCGGTTCGGGGCGATGCCCTGCGCGCTCGTGCCGCCATACGCCACGCCGTGATAGCCGCGGCTGCGCGAGATGATGAGCTTGCGCTGCGGTTGCCCGGCCTGAACGTGGGCGAGGCGGGCGAGCTTCATCGCCGAGTCGATGGCCTCGGAGCCGGACGAGCAGAAGAACACCCGGCTGTCGGCCATCGGCGCGATCTGGTGCAGCTCCTCGGCAAGACGCTCGGCCGGCTCGTTGGTGAACGGATCGAAGCAGCTGTAGGCCGCGATCTGACGCATCTGCGCGTACACGGCATCGGCTATTTCGGCGCGACCGTGGCCCGCGGTGCAGTACCAGAGGCTGGCCATGCCATCGACGAGCTCGTTGCCGTCGGCATCCCACACGAGTGCGCCGTCGCCACGCACGATCGTGATGAACGACTCGCGGGTCGGCTTGGCATAGGGGTGCAGGAACGGCCTCGGCATGGCTGCCACCGTAGTGGCGCCGGTCTTGCTGCTCCGAGACGGTTCCAGCAGCCGCCGCTGCAACGCGGCCGGTTCTCTGCGTATGATCCTGCCGATGGCGACGCTCAGCCGATCGGCCGGCAGGTTAACGAGTGCCGCAGCCACATGGCTCCGTCGAGCCGGAGCGACGCGGGCGGCCGACTCGCCCACGCGGTTGCAGTTCGCCGGCGCGATCACCGTGCTCTGCGCGCTCGCGCTGTCGATCGGCGGATGGTACGCGGTCGATCGGCGGGCCACCGCGATCGACGACGCTGCCGGCGCTGCGGCGCAGCTGATCCGCGTGCAGGACGTCCGCGTGCTTGTGGTGCAGGCCGACTCGCTCGCATCGGTGGCCTACCTGGTCGGCGGCCAGGAGGATCCCGAGCAGCGCCAGCAGTACGACGTGCTGATCGGCGCTGCGGCGAGTGGGCTCACTGCGGCCGCCGCGGCAGCAACCCGCGACGACGCGGCGGCGCTCGAGGAGGGAACCTCCCTGTTGGCCCGGTACGTCGGCCTCGTCGAACAGGCCCGCGCCAACAACCGCCAGGGCTTCCCGGTCGGCGCCGCGTACCAGAGGCAGGCCCGGAGCGTGGCCGAGCTGTTGGTCGACCAGCTCCGAACGGTCGAGAGCAACTCGCGCGGTCGGGTGAACGACAGCCTGCGGCGCGGTCACAGGGCGAGCACCCTGTTCGTCCTCACCACGTTGGTCCTGTCTCTCGTGCTGCTGATCGGTTCGCTCTGGCTGGCGCGACGTTGGCGACGCCTGCTCAACGTGCCGCTGGTGATCGCCGCGGTGATCGTGGTCTTGGTGATCACCGTCGGGTTCGGGGTCAACGCCGCAGCGATCGCCCGCACCGACGACACGGTGAGCGGTCCGCTCACGGCGGCCGATCTGCTCGCTCAGGCTCGAGCCGC
>VFMC01000609.1 GCA_006515795.1 Acidimicrobiaceae bacterium
GGATCCGCCGCGCTGGCGTACACTCCCCGCCTCGCCTTCGGAGAGCCCCATGCCCACCCCGCGTCCGTTCGCGTCGTCCATGTCCGCGGCCCTGCTGCTCGCTGCCGGCCTCGCTGTGCCGGCCTGGTCGCAACTCGGCAGCGTCGACGCGCACCAGAAGATCAGCCCCCTCGAGGGCAGCTTCTTCGGCGCGCTCACCGACGGCGACGAGCTGGCCTACTCGATGGGCTCGATTGGCGACCTGGACGGCGACGGCGTGCCGGACCTGGCCGTCGGCGCGCCCTGGGACGACGACGGCGGCCTCGACCGCGGCGCGGTCTGGATCCTGTTCCTGAACGCCGACGGCACGGTCAAGTCGCACCAGAAGATCAGCGACACGGCCGGCAACTTCGGCGGGACGCTCAACGACACCGACTGGTTCGGCTGGTCGGTGGCGGCGGTGGGCGACGTGGACAACGACGGCGTCACCGACCTCGGCGTGGGCGCCCTGCAGACGGACGACAACGGGACGGATACGGGCGCCATCTGGGTCCTGTTCCTCAACGCCAACGGCACGGTCAAGGGCAGCCAGAAGATCAGCAACGTGGCGGGCAACCTGGGGCTGGTGCTCATCGACTTCGCCTGGTTCGGCTCGTCCGTCGCGCCCCTGGGCGACTTCGACGGCGACGGCGTGCCCGACATCGCGGTCGGCTCGCACGGCGACTCCGACAACGGCGTCTTCCGCGGCTCGGTCTTCGTGCTGAACCTGAACGCCAACGGCACGGTGAAGGCCAAGACCGAGATCAACGACTTGAGCGGCGGCTTCACCGGCCTGCTCGACGACGGCGACGAGTTCGGCTGGTCGCTGGCGCAACTGGGCGACATGGACGGCAACGGCTCGGTGGACCTGGCGGTCGCGGCCGAGCTGGACGACGACGGCGGCCAGGACCGCGGCGCGGTTTGGATCCTGTTCCTGAAGGCCACCGGCGACATCGTCGCCTCGCAGCAGAAGATCAGCGACACGGCGGGCGGCTTCACGGGCGTGCTGGACAACAAGGACCACTTCGGGCGCTCACTGTGCACGCTGGGCGACTTCGACGGCAACGGCACGGCCGATCTCTCGGTCGGGGCCTTCCAGGACGACGACGGCGGCAAGGACCTGGG
>VFMC01000181.1 GCA_006515795.1 Acidimicrobiaceae bacterium
CGACCACGACGATGACGACCGGGGCCGCCGGTAACCGCCTGACCCACCGGTAGACACGACGACCAAGGGCACGCCTTACGGCGTGCCCTTGGTCTTTTTGAGTGGCCGGAATGCCGCCGGTGCAGTCGCCATTGCTCGGGTTACTTACCCGCGAGCGGCAGCGCTTTCACGGTGAGAGTGACAGCAGTTCCCGGCGGCAGGCCGATCGTGGGATTTAGCTTCACGGCTCCAAACCCGTCCACCGCGTGGTTGCGCGGGTTGTCGAGGATGGCCTGCGGTCCGTGCATGAAGCCGATGAGCACGCCGTCGAGATCGGCCAGATACTGGCGGCCGTCTCCGGTCTCAACGAAAGTCGATCCCGTGTAGACCCAGGGTCCCTCAGGCAGCGTCGTCCGGGTTCGCTGGTCGTAGAGCAGTCTCTCCACCCGCACTCGCTGGGGCGTCCCGTTGACCATCCACTCGACAAAGACATCGACCGGGTCGCCTTCGGGCGGGGTGGGGTCGAATTGGCGGGCCGCAGCGCGGCCGCGCCTGACATCAAGCCCGATGAGCAGCATCGCCACATTGAAATTGACGCCGTTGGTGTCGAGGGTGAGGGCGCTCTCGTACGCCTTGTAGCCACCCCTGGTGTTCGCCACAAACTCCAGCATCACCACGTCGTTGACGACGCCGGGAACGCGGACTTCTCTCTTGGCAGTATCGATGATGAGCGAGCCCACCTTGTAGGTGGTGGGACCCAACTTCTCGACCGCCGCCGGCTTGGTATTCGGCGGCTCCGGGACCGTCATCGGCTGGACGAGGGGCACCTGTTGCCCGAGAGCGCTGATGAGGGCCAATCCGGTGAGCATTGGAATCATCGTCATGAGGCCAATCGACGGGCTGGAGACGTTGGGCGACTCGTCAATAATGACCCAATCACCGGGACCGCTCCAGCTCGCAAAAGTGCCAACCGGGCATCACGGTCGCCCGATCATGCCCGCTAGCCACGCCAATCCGTACACACAACTCCTTGACATACACATAGTTACAGCAAATTGTGTAAATAATAGACAGTGCTGTTTATGTCTTACGCCTTCCACTTGACATAAACGCACAACCTGTTCGAACATGTCATATCTTGACGTGTCGATTACACGTTCTTCGGAGGAATCACAATGTTGAGTACCCAGCTCCGACGATGTTCCGTTCTCGTGTTTGTGCTGCTGCTCGGCGCCGCGGTCGGCGCCCAGGCGCCGCGGGTTTCCGCATCGCTCGTTACCACCGAGGTCAACGTGCAGAACGGACTCGCTGACGCGACGTTCCGGATTGACGTGCGCAATGAGGAGCCTCAGGCCCTCTCCAACTTGTTCGTGGTGTTTGCTGACAACACCGAAGTCGCGATTGGCGACGTGCCCGCGGAAGGCTCGGCTGTAAGCGAGCCGACGAGCCACACGTTTGACGTGTCAGAGGCGATCTCGGCTCACGCGGCGATTCCCGTGACGTTGAAGTACTCGGTGGAAGGCGCCGCGGTGGAGCAGGCTGCCACCATCGTCCTCAGGACGCAGCAGTAACGTGGCACACCAGGGTACCGCCATGACAAGCAAGATTACGACCATGACCCAGATGCTGCGCGCGGCCTTGACCGCGATGATGCTGCTGACCGCGGTTTCTGCCGCGACGGCCGATACGCTGCTGATGCCGAAGCGCGATGGCATCAAGAACACGACGATGGTGGTGTGGGGCGTCTCGACGCTGGCCAACGGCACCGCGTTCACGCTCGACTACGGCGACAGTACGGCTGCCACTGTCGGGACCGTCAGCGACCGCTCGTATATCGCCTTCAATCACACCTACACGACCCCGGGGACCTTCACGGTCACGCTGACGGTCGGCGCCGAGTCGACGACCGTGCCGGTTCGCATCTTCGACCCCACGCTGCTGCCGGGCGGGGCGTTGGGCGAAGCCGCGCGCGGCCTGAAGATCAACATGGCAATTGAGGATGGTCTTCGCTACTTGTGGACCGCCCAGGCCAGCCGCGCCGCGAACTTTCCGGCGGTGGCGACCACCCACTGGGGGGGCACGTGGCCGCAGCAGTGGGCCGCGCTCATCACGCTGGCGTTCCAGAATCACGGCTATCGGCTGACCAACGACAACGTGGCGCCGACCGGCGTCTACCAGAAGTACATCGTCCGGCGCGGGTTGAACTACGTGCTCTCGACGCTGACCACCCAGGTCATTGCCTCGCAGGCGTCAGGCTACGCCGGGCAGCCGGCTCGCAACCCCTGTGTCGGACTGGTCTCGGACGTGTGCACGGGTCTGCGTCCCACCAGTTCGGATCCCGGATATGCCACCGGTCTGGCGATGCTGCCGCTTGCCGCGAGCGGCGCCCTCGCTCGCACCAATACCGAAGTGGCCGGCTACACCAACGGCAAGAGCTATGGCGAGATCCTGCAGCGCCTGTCCAATGCCTTGGCTTGGGGCCAGGGGGATGGCGTTTCGACCCAGACCAACGGCGGCGTCGGTCGCGGTGGCTGGATCTACAACTTCAACACCAACGAATTCGACGGCTCGACGGTTGGCTGGGCGCTGCTTGGCTTCCTTGATGCCGAGGCCGCCGGCACGGTGGTACCGGCGTGGGTCAAGACCGAGTTCCTGTTCGGCTTGAACAACGCCCTAAACGACAACGGTTCACTCGATTACCGCGGTAACGGCAACCCGGCCAATACCGGCAGCTCGACTGGCGGCCACTACGCGACCAACCTCGAGAAGGCCGGCGTCGGTCTGCAGGGTATGTTCTTCGTCGGCGAAACGTCCGGTGCGCGCGTCAACCTGACCAAGGGCTACATCAGCGATCGCTGGAGCAGCGGCCGCCTGGGCGTGGATTACGTAGGATGGAACTGCGCAGCGATTCCCAACCGCGGTTGCGCCTACGCCATGTTCAACAACTTCAAAGGGTTGAAGCTCCAGGGCATTACTAGTCTGCCCGGCGTGACCCGACCCGCGGGTCCCGGCTCCATTCCGGCCAACGATTGGTACGCCGACTACCAGGACTGGCTGGTCGCGAACCAGACCGCGCCGACCACTACCGCTGGCGGCCACTGGGGCACGATGATCTTCTCGGCGATTGCCAACGGCACGATGGTCAATGCCGCGATTGCGGAGCTGATCCTGTCGCCGGTGGCGCTCGTGCTGCCCGACGAAGACAAGTTCTCGACCGTGGGCCTGTCGCCGGCCACCAACACGGCGGTTGAAGGCGGCACGCACACGGTGACGGCTAAAGCCGAAAGCACGGGCGGCTCGCCCGTGGCTGGTGCCAGCGTGGTGTTCACCATTCTCACCGGACCGAACGCCGGCCTCACTGGCAGCGACACGACCGACAGCAACGGCGAGGCGACGTTCACCTACACCGACCAGGGTCCGGTGCCGTCGTTCGGCACCGACACCATCCAGGCCACCATCGGCTCTCTGGCGTCGAACATCGTCGACATGATCTGGACGCCACTCAACCGGGCGCCCGTGGCCACCGACAACGGCTACACCACCGACGAGGATATCGCCGTCTCCAGTAACGTCGTGAGCGACGCGCCGGCCGACACCGACGAGGACGGGGACACGCTGACGGCGACGCTGGTCAGCGGCGTCACCAACGGCACGCTGAGCTTTATCGACGGCGCGTTCACCTACACGCCGAATGCCAACTACTGCGGCGGCGATGGGTTCACCTACGTCGTGAACGACGGCACCGTCGACAGCAACGTGGCGACGGTCAGCATCACGGTCGCCTGCGTCAACGACCCCCCCGTCGCCAACGACAACGCCCACACGATTGCGGAAGACACGCCGGCCGTGGGCACGGCGACGTCGAGTGATACCGACGGCGGTGCGCCGGCCTACGCGCTGTCGACGGCGCCGGCCAACGGCTCGGCAACCGTCAACCCAGACGGCAGTTATACCTACACACCGAACCTGAACTACAACGGGTCGGACTCGTTCGAGTTCGCGGTGTCCGACGGCGCTGGTGGCACCGACACCGGCCTGATCACCATCACGATCACGCCGGTGAACGACCCGCCCGTGGCCAATGACAACACCCACACGATTGCGGAAGACACGCCGGCCGTGGGCACGGCGACGTCGAGTGACGTCGACGGCGGCGCGCCGGCCTATTCGCTGTCGACGGCGCCGTCCAACGGCTCCGTGACCGTGAACCCCGACGGCAGCTACACGTATACGCCGAACCCGAACTACAACGGGCCCGACTCGTTCGAGTTCGGCGTGTCTGACGGCGCCGGTGGCACCGACATCGGCCTCGTCTCCATCACGGTTACGCCGGTGAACGACGCGCCGGTGGCCGACGACGACACCAATACGGTGGTGGAGGACGGCACCGTTAGCGACACCGTTGTCGGGAACGACACCTCGGTTGACCTGGACGGCGACGCGTTGACCTGGGTGATGACGTCGGGTCCGACCAGCGGTGCGTTGATCTTCAACGCCGGCGGGACCTACACCTACACCCCGACCGCGAACTACTGCGGCACTGACTCGTTCACCTACGAGATCAGCGACGGCACCGACGTCGACGCCGCCACGGTCACCATCGACGTGACGTGCGTGAACGACGTGCCGGTGGCGGACGACGACAGCAACTCGACCACCGAGGACACCGCGGTGAGCGGCAGCGTCGCGGGCAATGACACGTCGGTCGACCTCGACGGCGACACGCTGGTGTGGGCCG
>VFMC01000610.1 GCA_006515795.1 Acidimicrobiaceae bacterium
CGCCGCGTCGGACGGCAGGCTGTGCACCAGCGACTGCAGCAGCAGCCACTCGCTGACGAACCCGTTGAGCGGCGGCAACGCGGCGATGGCCAGCGAACCGACCGCGAACGTGGCGGCAGTGACCGGCATCCTCCGGGCCAATCCTCCGAGGCGGTCGAGGTCGCGGGTGCCCGTGGCGGTGAGCACCGAGCCCGCGCCGAGGAACAGCAGGCCCTTGAACGCAGCGTGGTTCACGACGTGGAGCATCGCCGCCGCCAGCGCCACGGCGGCGAGTGGCCGGTTGCCGTTCGAGGCGAACAGGCTGGCGGCGCCGACACCGACGAAAACCAGACCGACGTTTTCGGTGGTGGAGTAGGCCAGTAGGCGCTTCAAGTCGCTCGACACCAGGGCGTGAAGGATGCCGAACATGGCCGACACGAGTCCGATGGTGAGCACGACCGCGCCCCACCACAGCGGGCCACCCCCGAGCAGGTCCCACCCGACCCGCACGATTCCGTAGACGCCGAGCTTCACCATCGCACCCGACATCAGCGCCGAGGCATGGCTCGGCGCCTCGGGGTGGGCGCGCGGCAACCACACGTGAACGGGCACCACGCCCGCCTTGGCCCCGAAGCCGACCAGGGCGAGGACGAACACCGTCGAGGCTGTTCCGGGGCCCACCTGCTCGGCGCCGGCGCGCATCGCCGCGAACGAGTCGCCCCCGGCCTCGTGGCCCAGCACCACGAGCGCGAGGACGATGGCGAGCAGGCTGAGGTGCGTCATGCCCGCGTACCACTGCGCGGCCGAGCGGGCCTCGGCGTTGTGCTGGTGCTCGGCCAGCACGATCACCAGCGACGACAGCGCCATCAGCTCCCAGAACGCGATCAGCCCCGACGTACTTCCGGCCGCCGGCACCATCATCACGCTCCACACCAGCACCGGGTACGCGACCTGCACCGGCCTGCTGGACGGGCCCTGCGCGCAGTAGCCGATGCCGTACACCGAGGACGGCACCGCCACCAGTGCGGTTGCCACGATGAACAGCGCGCTCAGCGCGTCGAGCTCGATGCGCACACCGCCCAGGGCGAACAACTGCGGGAAGTCGGCCGTGAATGTGCCGCTGCCGGTGAGCACGGCCACGCCGGCCACGCCGCCCGCCGCG
>VFMC01000182.1 GCA_006515795.1 Acidimicrobiaceae bacterium
TACCGCGGCGACGTCGGCGACGAGCTCGGCGGCGGGATCGCCATCTCGCCCGCCATCGCACCCGCCATCGAGATCGTGAGCCATCATCGCCTGCAGACCGCTGAACGGCACCGGCACCGGCCATCCGACGAAGGCCTGCAGTGCAGGGAGCACCCGGTCGCGCAGCTCCATCGTTCGAACGATGATCTCTCGGGCCGCGGCGGTCGACACCTCACCCGACTCGTGATGGAGGAGCAGCGCGCACTTGTACGCCCGACATGGGCTCGGCCGATCGACATACATGGTGCAGGCACAGCTGACGAGCCTTGGACAAGGGAGCTGGAAGCCGCTCTGCTCGCCGTTGCCGACGATTCGCAGGCCCGCCGTGGTGAGCGCAGCTGCATCGTCGCCGTCGTTCAACTCGGCGTAGCCGAACATGGTGCCGTCGCAGCACATGCCGCATTCGACGCAGATGTTTTCGAGCACTGGGGCCCCCTTCGATGCCACCACGCTACGGCCGGGTCGACGCGGTCCGGCGTCGTCTCGGTCTCGGCGGCGACGTAGATTTCGGGCGGCAGCGCGCAACGGAGGATCCCCATGAGCAAGCCCAACGTCGACATCGGCCGCGTCGGCATCTGGTACGGCAGCATCGATGCGCTACCCACGCCTGAAGCACGACGCGCCGCGCAACTGGTGGAAGAGCTCGGCTTCGGGGCGCTGTGGGTGGCCGAGGCCGTGGGTCGCGACCCGTTCGTGTCGAGCGCGATCCTGCTGTCGGCCACCGAGCGCCTGCCGCTCGCCACCGGCATAGCCAACATCTACGCCCGCGACCCGATGGCCATGGCCGCCGGCCAGAAGACGCTCGCCGAAGCCTTCCCCGGTCGCTTCCTGCTAGGTCTCGGCGTCAGCCACGGTCACCTCGTGGCCGGTGTTCGCAAGCACGAGTACTCCAAGCCCTACAGCCACATGGTGGAGTACCTCGATCGCATGGACAAGGCGTTGTTCATGGCCCGCGGTCCCGACGGCGACGCCGGCCGTCTTCTCGCCGCGCTCGGTCCCAAGATGCTCGAGCTGTCTGCCACTCGGGCCAACGGCGCACACCCGTACTTCGCCACTCCCGAACACACCAGCATCGCCCGCGACATCCTCGGCGCCGACGCTCTGCTCGCACCCGAGCAGATGGTGGTGTTGGAGACCGACCCCAGCGAGGCCCGCCGCATCGCCCGCGCCGGGATGAAGATCTACCTCGGCCTGCCGAACTACTGGAACAACCTGCTCCGCCTCGGGTTCCACGAGAGCGACCGGGCCGACGGCGGCAGCGACCGGCTGGTGGATGCGATCGTGGTGTGGGGCACCGAGGAGAAGATCGCCGGGCGCGTTGCCGAGCACCACGCCGCCGGCGCCGACCACGTATGCGTGCAGGTGCTGCAAGACGGCATGGCGATGCCCGAGGAGCAATGGCGCCGCCTCGCCCCCGCGCTGCTCGGCTGATCGCGACTCCCAGATCGAAGGCGGCTGGTAGGTTCGCCGCGTCATGCGCAAGAGCTGGCCATTTCTCGTAGTGGTAGGTGCGGTCAGCGCCGTCGCCGGCGGCGCCATCGCCGGCCGTCCCACGCCTGGCGACTCGTTCGTGATCGACCGATCGGCGAGCATCGGCGTGCCGATCACCGCCACCGCCGAGACGACGACCGTGGCAGTGTCGATCACGCCCGACGCCGGCTCCACGACGACAACACCCCCACCGGTTGCCACCACCGTCCCCGCCACGACCCAGGCGCCGAGCACCACGGCTGCGGCCACCACGACGAGCGTCGCCAGCACCACCAGCGCCGCCGGCGCCCCCACCAGCACACAGGTGTCGGGCAGCCTCGACCGAAGCGAAGTGCGCCTCGTCCTGGCCAACGGCGACGGCCGGTTCAACCTCGCCACCGCCAACGCCAACCGTCTCGTGGCAGCCGGATACGTGCAGATCGACGAGACCGACGTGAGCGACCGGGTGGAGGCCACGATCATCTACTTCCGCCCAGGATTCGACGACGAGGCAACCCGAGTAGCCGAAGACCTGGGAATTCCGGCTGCGCTCACGCGATCGTTGCCCAGCACACCTGTCACGATCAACGACGAGCTCGGCGACATCATCGTCGTGCTCGGCCCCGACGCCTTGCGCTGATCCAACTCCGGTGGCCTTCGTCGCCGCCGGCAGACCGAATCCATCGACGCCGTGTGAGATGATCCCGAGGTGACTGGCCTCGGACGACGGAGCATCCTCGTCACGGCGGTCGTCTGTGCAGTCGGCGCGTCATTGCTGCTCAGTGCCACGTACAACAGGGTGTACCAGGCTGAGGCCACGCTGCTGCTGCGCGACGACCTGGAGCCCCGCGACGAGGCGGTGCTGCTGGGCAGCGAGTCGGTGCGCAGCAGCGTGGCGCAGTTCCTGGGTGTCGACGAGCTGCCGCCGCGGGCCACCATCGAGCCCCGCGAAGGCACGCAACTGATCCGCATCGTGGTGCGCAGCGGCGATGCCCGCACGGCGGCGATCGTTGCCAACGCCTACGCCGACACCTACATCGACCTGCGCGGCACCGGCCCGGACACCTCCGACTACGACGCCGCGTTGGCCGACCTGCGGGCGAGCATCACCGGCACCACCGAAGCAATCGCGGCGATCAACGAGCAGGGCGAGCTGAGCGCCGACAACGAGCTGTTGCGCCAGCTCTACGCCGACCAGCTCGACGCGCTGGAACAACAGCTCGCAGACCTTCTCGCCGACCCCACCAGCCTTGGCGAGGTCGACCTCGTGGCGGCCGCCACCTACGACACGAAGGCCACGGTTCCCGGCTCACCCGAGCGTCCGCAGATGCTGCGCGCGGCCCTGCTCGCGGCAGCCGCCGGCCTGGTCATCGGGCTGCTCGCGATGTTCATCGGCACACGGTCCGACGACACGCTGCGCCGGCCCGACGACCTCGCCGCGATCCGCCGCAAGATCCCCATCATCGGCCGGATCCCGCACGACCCGGCGCTGCGTCGGCGACCCGCCTTGCACCGACGGCGCCTCGACGACACGAGCCTCACCGCGGTGCACGCGATGCGCGACGAGGTGCTGTTCCTCGGCCTCGACCGAACGCTGCGGGTCATCCAGGTGTGCGGCGCGGCGCGAGATGCCGGAGCCACCACGATCGCCACCGAACTTGCCCTCGCACTCAGCGAGTACAGCTCGGTCGTGCTGGTCGATCTCGACCTGCGCTCCCCCGAGATCCACCGGATGGTCGGGGTCGACGACAGCATCGGCATGGTCGACAACCTCGACGCCGAGTCGATCGACATGACACTTCACCCGGTGCAAGAACGCCTGGCGGTGATCACGGCCGGCAAACCGCCGGTGCAACCACTCGGTCTGCTCAGCCGGATGCGCCTCGACGCGATGATGGGCGAGCTGCGCGACCGCTTCGACGTGGTGGTGCTCGACACTCCCGACCTCGGCACCTACGGCGACTCGACGATGATCGCCCGCCTCGCCGACGCGGTCATCTTGGTCACCAGACGCGGCCACACGTCGACCGCGGCCGTGCGATCGGCATGCCGGGAACTGGAGCGGGTGAAGGCCGAGATCCTCGGATTCGTGGTGAACGACCTCTGACGGTCATCCGAGCCGGGGTCGGAGATTTCCGAACTGGCCGAACCCGCTGCACATCAGTGCAGCATGCTTCGTCAAGAGTCGAGCAATTTCTCACCGCAGCGTGGTCGCCCGTCGTATTCTGCCAGCTCAGCGGCGCTGAGGGGTGCCGGGGGAAGAGTCACGACAACCATGGCCGAGATCACCTTCATCCAGCCGGAGCACACCGTCGCGGACCGCGCCGGCGCGGCCTGGCGAGCGGCCCCGCCGGCGCGACGCATGCAGGCGATCAGCGGAGTCGCCCTCGGTTGTGCGGTCGCGGCAGCCGCCACCACCGTGGCTCCAGTTGCCACCGTGGTCACGCTCGCGGTGGTGAGCACCCTCGCCGGGCTCGCCGCACTCATCGACGTGCACGAGCACCGCATCCCCAACACCTTGCTCCTCACCGCCCTCTGCGTGGTTGCCGTGGCCGCCACCTCGGGTGGGTTGCGCACCAGCACCGACGTGCTGGTGGGGTTGCTCATCGCCGCCCTGCCGCTTTTCGTGGTGCGCTACGGGCGTGGCCTGGCGATCGGCGACGTGAAGTTCGCCGCCGTGCTCGGCGCAGCCGGTGGCCTGCTGCACCCGTTCGCCGGACTGGTGGTGGTGTGGTTCGCAGCGTTGTCGAGCGGGGTGTATGCCATCGCTCGCCATCGCTCCAGGCTTGCTCTCGGCCCATGGTTGTGGGCCGGATACGTCGGCGCCTGCGCCCTCGGCGTGCTCGCCGTGCAGCTCGGGGGCCAGGCATGGCCAACTCCACGCTGACCCGGTCGCCGCACCCGCCCGCCATCGTTCGCGAGGCTGGTGGCGGACGCGACCATGCGACCGGCGATGGTCGCCTGCGCTCGCGGGTGCGCACCCAGTGGCTCGTGCTCGGCGCGGCGCTCACCGTGCTCGCCGGCATGCTCGTAGCGTGGGGGCTCACCCGAGCCGCCGACCGGGTCGAGGTGGTGTCCGTCGCCCGACCGGTGGCAGCCGGCTCGGTGCTGCAAGCAGCCGATCTCACGATGACTGCGATCGCCTTCGACGGCTCCGCACCGGGCCTGGTGCCGGCGGCGTCGCTCGGCGAGCTCGTCG
>VFMC01000183.1:0-3357 GCA_006515795.1 Acidimicrobiaceae bacterium
GACCGACCTGCGCCGCTTCGAGCAAGCGTCGGCCGGCGGTCACTTCATGGGGGCCGAGCAGCCAGACATCGCAGCCGCAGCGATCACGTCCTTCTTCACCTCACTTCATGACCGCGAGGCGACGAGCCTGCCGATCTAGTCCACTCCGAATGCCAAACGACACGCCCCAGCGCACCGCACGACCACTCTCTTCAGGAGCGGGTGACGGGAATCGAACCCGCGTTCTCAGCTTGGGAAGCTGATGTTCTGCCTCTGAACTACACCCGCATCGGCGGCCGGAGCCGCTGAGCAGCGCAAGGCTAGCGCCCCACATCTGCCTACGCAGATGCCGTGCCGGCTCGACCGGCACGACTCAGATGCGGTCCCATCACGACGATCCGGGCTCGTCGCGGCCAATCCCGCTGAGGTACCCGTCCACTAGGTTGGCGGCGTGATTCTCTCCGACCGCAGCCTGCGCGAGCAGATCGAAGCCGGCCGCATCGTGATCGCGCCGTTCGACGACCGCTGCGTGCAGCCGTCGTCGATCGACGTGAAGATCGGCAACCTGTTCCGCGTGTTCCGCAACCACACGTCAGCGGTGATCGATGTGAAGCAGAACCAGGAGGACCTCACAGAGCTGATCACGATCCCAGACGATGGCGTGTTCATGCTTCATCCCGGCGAGTTCGTGCTCGGCAGCACCCTCGAACGCATCGCCGTCCCCGACGATCTCGTCTCGCGCATCGAAGGAAAGAGCTCGCTTGGCAGGTTGGGCCTCATAATCCACTCGACCGCCGGGTTCATCGACGCCGGGTTCGACGGCCACGTCACGCTCGAGCTCACCAACATTGCGACGTTGCCGATCACCCTGTATCCCGGCATGAAGATCGGCCAGGTGAGCTTCATGCAGATGACGACGCCAGCCGACCACCCCTACGGCAAGGGGGCGCGGGGCTCGAAGTACCAAGGCCAACGCGGCCCCACACCGAGCCGTTACTGGGAGAACTTCGAGACCTGAGGATCGCGAGAACTGCTCGCGTGAACAGGGGTCAGGTTCCGCTTCGAAGAGCGTCGACGGGTTCCATCCTGGCTGCCCGGATCGATGGGTAGAGCCCGGCGAGCAACCCGACGAGGGCACCGACCACGGGGGCCACGAACGGCAGCCAGAGATCGAGCACAGGTGTCCACTCTCGACTCGCGGCAACGCTGACCACCAGCAGGATCCCGACGCTCGCGCCCACGATGCCACCGACCACGCCAAGCGCCACCGACTCGGTGAGGAACTGCGCGGCGATGTGGCGGCGCGACGCGCCGAGAGCACGCCGCAGCCCGATCTCACCGGTGCGCTCCATCACCGTCACGAGCGTGACGTTGGCGATCCCGATCGCACCGACGATCAGCGACACCAACCCGAGCAGCAAGAACAACTGATTGACGTCGTTCTGCACGGCTTCCTTCGTGCGGACCGGATCACGCGGTGCGTTGACGCTGAGCGATTCGGGAGCGTTGGGGTTCAACGCGATAGCGGCTTGAGTTGCGATGAGCGTGGCCGCGCCCAACTCGGTCTCGATCACCACGCGCTCGGGCTTGGTCACCCCGAACCGTTCCGCGGCCGTGCTGCTCGGGATGATCACCCCGCCCGTGAGACCACGATCTCGGGGAGCTTCGTCGAGGATCCCGATCACCGTGAACAGGGTCTCGCCGATGAAGATCCCTGGGAGATTGTCGATACGAACGATCCCGAGCTCGCCGGCGATATCGGCGCCGAGAACGGCCACCCGGTCTTCGCGTTGCACATGGCCGAAGTCGAACCACCGCCCGGCGGCGATGTGCCCACGGACGGCTTCGAGCAGACCCGGAGATGCCGCGAACACAGGCAGGGTTCGCTCGCTGATCGTGGTCGGGTCGATGAACGGGACGGTCTTCACGCCGCCCGGATTCGGCACGTCGGCGACCGCCCCCGAGGCGACCACGCCGTTGAGCCGGTCGAGGCGGTCCTCCACGCTCCAGGGGAGCGCACCGGCCGATGCCCGCTGCGCCGCGCTCGAACCGTTGCCGCCACCGCTCGATCGTGCCTGCACCGTCACCTGCGTGGCCGCGAGCTCGTTGAACCGGTCGACGATCTGGTTGCCGGCCGTGCGCGAGATGCCGAGCGTGGCCACCAGCGAAGCGATCCCCAAGACGGTGCCGAGCGTGGTCAGTGCGGTGCGCGCCGGACGGGCGAACACGCCGGCGAGGCTCTCGTCGGCGAGATCACGTAGGCGCATCTTCGACCTGGCCATCAGCCGATCTCCGTGAGCGTGCCGTCGACCATCCGGACGTGCCGGCGCGCATGGGCGGCAACGTTGGCGTCGTGGGTGATCACCAGGATCGTCAGGCCCTGATCGCGCAGTTGGTCGAAGAGCTCCAGGACCGATCCGGTGTTGTGGCTGTCTAGGTTGCCGGTTGGCTCGTCGCACAGCAGCAAGCTCGGCCGTCCGACGATGGCTCTGGCGATGGCGACCCGTTGTCGCTCCCCGCCCGACAGTCGGGTCGGCAGGAACCCGATCCGATTTCCGAGTCCGACCTGCTGCAACGCTTCGATCGACCGTTGCAGGCGGCCGGCGCGCGGCTCGCCCCGGTAGAGCTCGGCGAGCATCACGTTCTCCTCCACCGATCTGTGCGACAGGAGGTGGAAGGCCTGGAAAACGAACCCGATCCGCTGCCCGCGTTCCGCGGCGCGTTCGCGGTCGCTGAGATCGGCGGTGTCGATCTCGTCGAGCAGGTAGGTACCTTCCGTCGGGCGATCCAAGAGACCGAGGACGTTGAGCAGGGTGCTCTTCCCAGACCCCGACGCACCGACGACGGCGACGTGGTCGCCGGGCATCACCGTCAGATCGATTCGCCGCAGCGCATGCACGGGCGGCTCGGTCGGGAACACTCGCGACAGGCCACGCAAGTCGACGACGGGAACGTCAGGCGATGCAGTCGATGCCGGTTCGATGCAGGTGGTGGTCATTCGCGGCGACCGCTCACCCTGAGGCAGGGGTGGTGTCGCCGGTGGTGGTGCCGGTGGTGTCGCCGGTGCGGCTGCGGCGGGTGCGACGCTCACCGGTCTCCACCCCTACGACCACACGGTCTCCCTCGACGAGCGAAGCGCCGGCCACCGGTGCGATCTCGGCGTAGCCCTGCGCCGACAAGCCGACGGTGACCTCGACCAGCTCGGTGGTGCCAGGTCGGGTGCCCCTGGCCGCCTCGCGCTCCACCTCCACCCGACTCGTCCCGTCGGGGCCGACCGAGATCGCCGCGACCGGCACGGCGAGCACTTCGGCCTCGGTCGCCGAGACCTCGATCGAGATGCGCGCTGTCTCATAGAGGAACTGGCTGATCTGCCTTGTG
>VFMC01000183.1:3376-12644 GCA_006515795.1 Acidimicrobiaceae bacterium
CGATCACGACGACCTCTAGTCGCCCGGAGCTATCGCCGCCACTGCCCGGGTTGTTCGGATCGGCACTCACCGTCGGCGTCCTGATGTCGGTGAGCACCCCGGTCGTCTCGATCCCGACGTTGCGCAGCTCGATCGTGACCGGGGTGCCGACGACGACCAGGTCGGCATCGACCTTCGAGATGCGACCGACGATCTGGGTATCGGTGCTCGACACCTGGGCTACCTGATCGGCAGGCGGCTGGGCACCGAGCACGGCTTCCATCGTGGTGATCGTCGTCGGCAGTGTCGGCAGGAAGACCACCTCGCCCGCAGGCACGATCGTGCCGATCTCGGCTTCCAGGGCTTCCAGCCCGGCCTGACTCTCGGTCACCAGCCGCTGCGCGGCGGTCACGGCCTCGCGAAGGGCCGCCGTGTCACGCGGCTTGTCGAGATCCGTGAGTTGAGCTTGGGCGAGAGCGAGCGCGTCCTGGGCCTGCTTCACAGCCGTGAGACCTCGCTCGGTGCTGGCCTGCTGGTCGGCGATGGCCTTGCTGAGCACCTGCTCGGCCTGGATCAGGGCCTGGTCCTTCTCGATCAAAGATTGCTGCACGACGGCAAGTTCTGCCGGCGTGTACGCGACCCCTGTGGCCGGATTGATCGCGCCCGGTGCTGCAGCGGCGTCGTAGATCACCTTGTCGGCATCGCGAGCAGCCCGCGCGTTGTCGCGCAGCGCGGTGGCGGTCTTGGCCTCCTGTGCCGCCTGGTCGTTGTCGCGGTTGGCCTGGTTCTGCGCCTCGGGTACAGCGGCCGTTGCCCGGTCGAGGGCCTGCCGGCGTTCCAGCCGCTCGGACGCCGTCACGGTGGAGGTGCCCGCGGCGAGGTCGACCTTGGCCTTGCGGACGGCCTCCTCGGCATCGGTGACGGCCTTTCGCGCCTCGGTGAGCTGCCTGCGCTCGGTCTCGCTGGCCCCTTCGCTGGAGTAGCCGCGCGAGAGGTAGAACGCGTCGAGCGCTGCCTCGGTGCCGGCGTCGTACAGGTCGTCGACGGTTCCCGGTGGGAACCCCAGCGCTTCGAGCGAGGTCTCCAACTGCAAGACGTCTGGCCCCTTCGCACCTGGCGTGAGCTGGCGGTACATCGGCAGTTCGCCGCGCATCGCGAACACCGGGCGTCCGGAGATCTCCATCAGGAGCCCGCCTTCGGCGATCTCGGAGTTGAGCTCGGGGATGCGGGTGACGACTTGGCGATCCCCCGCCGAGGTACCGACCGCACCGGCGAGCCGAACGGGAGTGGGCTCGACGTACTGCGTCTGACCGGACACGACGAGAGTGGAGACGAGCTTGCGCATCTCCACCGGCACCGTGATGACCGAAGCGGCAGGGGCTTCGCGCTCGTTGGCCGCGTCGGCCGGCGACTTCAGCCGCGAGCCGACGACGACGCCGATCGCCGCCGAGAGCACAGATATTCCCACCACGACGGCCGCCTGACGCGTGCGCCGCCGGCTGCTGGCCGACTTCGCCGCGCTCGGACTCGTTTCGGTCGGACTGGTCTCGGTTGTGCTGGGTTCGTTCGACGATTCCGGATCTGACGGCATCAGCTCTCGTCGTTCACGAGGTCAGGGAACTCGGCGAGGATCGCGTCGGCCAGCTCCTGCTCGAGCTGCCGGCGCAGTTCCTTCAGCCCCGACGACTTCTGACACGACTGATCCGATCTCCACAGCGTGAGCTCCTGCTCCTGGAGGGTCTTCAGGTCGCTCTCGGCGATCGGCTTCGGCTGGCCGACCGTTCCGTAGGCGTTGCCGTCGGCGTCCTCGGTCCAACCGTAGACCTGCTCGGTTCCGTCGCCACCGATCACCTGTCCGGTGTCCTTGTCGACCGGCATGATCTTCTGGCCCTTGGCCTCGGCCATCAGCTTCTCGAGAAACTGATAGGTCTCGTTTGGATCGAGGAAGTCGTAGTTCGCGTCGATCTCGTACAGGCAGTCAGACCACAGGATCTCGGCATCTTCCAGCCGAGGGTCGTTCTCCATGTCCTGGCTCAGCTGACCGAAGCGTTCGTTGAAGTCCTCGTTGCTCCACGGCTGATCGCCGTACACCTCGGCCGATGCCTTGCCGTAGCAACCCTGGTCTTCGAGTGCCGGCCCGACGACCGACGTGACGATCGTGACCCCGTCGCCGTCTCCTTCGATCGGTACAGGGCCCTCCATCGGCTGGCCCTGCAGCGCGGCGTAGTAGTCGCTCATCTCGTCTTCGGTCAGCGAGCTCACATACTCCTGGTTCGGGTCGACGAACGACTGGCCAGGGCCCTCGGTGTAGTTGCCATCCTCGTCGAGGTACGGCAGCTCGTACAGCTCGTAGTTGTGGACCATTCCGTAGCCGTACTTCTCGCCGAACTCCGGTGTGCTCGGATCCTCGAACTCGCCTTCGGGGAACTGAGCGGAGTAGTCGACGGGCGTGTACTCCCAGCCCGCCTCCTTCATGCACTGGGCGACGAGCTCTTCTTGTTCGAGTTGCTTGCGCCGCGACTCGGCCGGCGACTCGACGCCGCCGAATATCGCCGCCAACGGGCTGACGTCGGCCTCCTCGGTGGACTTGTCACCGCATGAGGTGAGCACGAGGGCCGCGCTGATCGCGACCCCCGTCATCGCCCGGCGTGTGGTCGCTCGCTGAACTGCTGGCATGGTTCGCTCCCTGCGCGACGGAAGGCCGTGACAAGAGTCGCGCCAAAGTAGGACGTTTGCGGGGGCCCTTTGGTTCCAACCTAGTTGTCGGAAGGCGCCGCTGGAGCAAGCGGTGCGCGCTGGGTGGCGAGCGCCCGCTCGCCGGCTTCGATCGCGTCGAGCAAGTGGATGGCGATGTCGGCCACCTTCACCTGGTCTTCCTCGACGCCGGCAGCCTTCACGCCGTCGTCCAGCATGATGTAGCAGAACGGGCACGCAGTGGCCACCCGCGAGGCCCCGGTGGACAGCGCCTCCAGGGCTCGCTCGTCGTT
Source organism: Acidimicrobiaceae bacterium (assembly GCA_006515795.1). Classification (GTDB taxonomy): domain Bacteria; phylum Actinomycetota; class Acidimicrobiia; order Acidimicrobiales; family Ilumatobacteraceae; genus VFMC01. The sequence goes on from VFMC01000183.1 coordinate 6,343, forward strand.
CACCTTCGTTCCGATCGACTCCTCCATCCACATCCGCGCCCCGCCTGCGCCGCAGCACATGCCCTTGGTGCCGTTGCGTTGCATCTCCACCACTTCGAGACCCTTGATCGAGCCCACCACCTTGCGCGGCGCCAGGTACACGTCGTTGTGGCGGCCGAGGTAGCAGCTGTCGTGGTATGTGATCCGTTCCTCGAGCGACGCCCGGCTCACGTCGAGCTTTCCGCTGTCGATCAGGTTCTCGAGCAGCTGGGTGTGGTGGATGACCTCGTAGTTGCCGCCGAGCTGCGGGTACTCGTTCTTCAACGTGTTGAAGCAATGCGGGCACTGGGCGATGATCTTGCGCACCCCCATGCCGTCGAGCATCTCGATGTTGGGCATCGCCAGCATCTGGAACAGGTACTCGTTGCCGCTGCGGCGAGCGGAGTCGCCGGTGCACATCTCGCTCGGCCCCAAGATGGCCACATCGATGCCGGCGCGGCGCAGCAACTTGGCCATCGCCTGGGTCACCTTCTTGTTCTTGTCGTCGAACGAGCCGGCGCAACCCACCCAGTACAGGTACTCGGCGGTGAGCGGTTGGCCAGGAGAGACCACCGTGACGCCGTCGAGGTCGTTCGCCCAATCGCCGCGCTCGCCCTGGTTGATGCCCCACGGGTTGCCCTGGTTCTCCATCGCCCGGTACGCGGTGCCGAGCTCGCCCGGGAAGTTGCTCTCCATCAACGACAGGTACCTGCGCATGTCGAGGATCTTGTCGAGGATCTCGATGTTCACGGGACAGATCTCGTCACATGCCTTGCAGGTCGTGCAGCTCCAAACCTCCTCGGCGGTGATCCGCTCGAACAGCGAGCTCGACGAGATGGTGATCTCGCCGTCGGTGCCGATCGGCGGACTGACGTGGCCGTGGGCTGCCGATGCGGCCATCACCTCGCCGGTCTTCAACACGATCTCGCGCGGGTCGAGCGGCTTGCCGGTCGCATGGGCAGGGCACACGCTGGTGCAGCGGCCGCACATGGTGCACGCATCGGTGTCGAGGAGCTGCTTCCAAGTGAAGTCCTCGACCACACTCGCGCCGAAGGTCTCGAGCGATGTCTCGGTGAGGTTCGGCATCGCCTTCATCGCTCCCTTCGGTCGCTGACGATCCTTCAGGTACATGTTGAGTGGGGAGGTGAACATGTGCCTCAGCATCGTGATCGGCAAGATCGCGAGGAACAGCAGGAAGCTCACCACGTGGGCGATCCAGCTCACCTGGTGCCAGAAGTCGAGCCGGTCCACCGACAAGCCGTCGAAGAGCTGGCTGAGCGGGTAGCCGATGAAGCTCCACTTCTCATAGCCGGGGCGGGCGAACAGAGCAATGCGGAACGCCTCGGCGAAGAAGCCGGTGACACCGACCAGGAAGAAGGTGCCGAGGATGAGCGCGTGCTCGGGCTTGGTCTTGATGCGGATTCGGTAAGGGCGCTGCACGTAGCGGCGCACCACCGCCCAGATGATGCCGACGAGGAACACCACCCCGGCGAGATCGGCGATGAAGGAGTACGCGAGGTACACGCGCCCGTGAAGGAACTTGAGGTCGACCGGCATCTGGTGGTCGATCTCGAGCACGGTGGTGACGCCGAGCAGCACGAGGAACCCGAAGTAGATCATCGAGTGCATCACGCCTGCGGCGGAGTCACGCTTGATGTTCTTCGAGGTGGTGCGGCGCCGATCCGGTGCGCCGCGCTCCCAGTTCTTGACGCGATCGGCGAACGCGAAGGCGCCCCACACGAGCATCGCTGGGATCACCGTGTAGAACGCGACTTGCAGCGGGCCCGGGATGCCGTCGAACACTTCGCGCGACGGTGTCTTCTCGGTGTGCCAGCCGGTGATCAAAGGCAGCACACCGGACACGAGCGTGAACACGCCCATGAAGCAGCCGATGGCGATGACGAGTTGGTGTGGTTTGATCCGCTTGCGGCCGGAGGCCGGGCCGGATTCAGCCGATCTGGGTGACGCGTGGGTGCTCATGACGATGCGAACCATACTGCGCACGCGTCGCTCGGCTCATGTCCGATCTGTCTCCGCCGGCCAGTCGCCGGCCAGTCTCGGCCAGTCAGTTGCGACGGTCAGCCGAAGTACTGGCGATCGAGGTCGCGGATCCGCCCGGCGAGTGAAGCGAGCAGCTTGTGGGCGAGCGCGGGCACATCGTCGACCACGGCCAGGAACGTGCGTTGACTCAACAGCAAGAACGTGCAATCGGTCTCGCACACGACCGTGGCCGTGCGCGGTCCGTGATCGAGCAACGAGAGCTCGCCCACGATCGTGCCCGGCCCGAAGCTGCCGATCTTCTTGCCGTTGCGCTTCACCGTGACAGTGCCGCTGAGCACGACGAAGGCTTCGCGACCGGTCTGGCCCTGGTCGACGATCAGCGAGCCGGACGGCATGGATACTTCGTCGCCGGCCTTGGCGATCTTCTCGAGGTCCTTCTGCGAGCAACCCTGGAACAGTTGGATGTTGCGGAGGTTGTCGACGTACGCCTTCTTGCTAGCCATGGCGGGGCAGCATAGACCGCTCGCGGACGCCCGGAATACAATGAAGCGCTCACCACCACAGGCGAGGTCCCATGCCGCTCACATTGCACCGACATCAGGCGTTCAGCGGCCGACCCGGGCCACTGCTGCTGATCATCGCCGACGGTGTCGGGATTGCTCCAGCGGGCCCGAGCAACGCTGTCACCGAGGCCGACACGCCATCCCTCGATGCGCTGCTCGCTTCGCCGTTGTCCACTCAACTGTTGGCCCACGGAGCAGCGGTGGGCCTGCCCTCCGACGACGACATGGGCAACAGCGAGGTCGGTCACAACGCACTCGGCGCGGGCCGGATCTTCGCCCAGGGCGCCAAGCTGGTGAACAAGGCGTTGGCCGATGGCAGCCTGTTCGCCACCGACGTGTGGCGCACCGCGATCGAGCACGGCCGGCCGCACACCATGCACTTCATCGGTCTGCACTCCGACGGCAACGTGCACTCGAGCAACGAGCAGCTACATCAACTGCTCGAACGCGCCGCCGAGGAAGGGGTGCGCCGGGTGCGGGTGCACATCCTCCTCGATGGGCGCGACGTTCCGTCGCGTTCGGCGCTCGACTACATCGCCCAGACCGAGCAGGTGCTGCAAAAGATCAACGAGAACCACGATGCCGACTACCGCATCGCGTCCGGCGGCGGTCGGATGACCATCACCATGGACCGTTACCAGGCCGACTGGCAGATGGTGAAGCGCGGCTACGACTGCCACACGCACGGCATCGGCCGCGGGTTCCGTTCGGCCACAGAGGCAGTCGAGACCATGTACGCCGAGTCGGATGCCGGCGACCAGTACCTCGACGCGTTCGTGATCGTCGACGACGATGGCCTACCCGTCGGCGCGATGGACGACGGCGATGCCGTGGTGCTCTACAACTTCCGTGGCGACCGCTCGATCGAGATCTCTCAGGCCTACGAGGATCCGCACTTCGATGCCTTCGACCGTGGCCGTCACCCCGACGTCTACTTCTGCGGAATGCTCCAGTACGACGGCGACAAGCTGGTGCCGAAGCACTACCTCGTCGATCCGCCGGTGATCGAACGAACGATGAGCGAGTACCTGTGTGCCGCTGGCGTTCGCAGCTTCGCCATCAGCGAGACCCAGAAGTTCGGCCACGTGACGTACTTCTGGAACGGCAACCGCTCGGGCTACATCGACGAGGCGCTCGAGACGTACGTCGAGATCCCGTCCGACAACGTCCAGTTCGACACCACCCCGGCGATGAAGGTGCGCGAGATCACCGCTCGGACCATCGAACTGCTGCGCAGCGGCACCTTCCGATTCGGCCGCCTGAACTTCCCGTCTGGTGACATGGTCGGTCACACAGGCCACCTCCCGGCCACCATCGAGGCAATGGAAGTGATCGACGAGTGCGTGGCCGAGTTGGTCGAGGTAATCGACGAACTCGGTGGGATGCTGGTTTACACCGCCGACCACGGCAACGCCGACATCATGTTCACCGAGGCCGACGGCGTTCGCTCGCCGAAGACCTCGCACACCCTCAGCCCGGTTCCATTCGTGATCCACGACTCGCTCTACGCCTCGGAGTACCAGCTGGTCCCGCCTCCGAACGCGGGCCTCTCGAACGTGGCCGCCACCCTGTTCGAGCTGCTCGGGTATCAGGCGCCGCCAGGCTACCGGTCGAGCCTGCTGCGCTTCTGAGGGGCGGGTCGGCGGCCGGTAGCGTCGGCGCCCGTGACTTACGACTTCGATCGCTACCTCCGCTACGACGAGCTCACGAAGTGGCTGCACGAAACCGCTGCCGCCCACCCGGAACTGATGACGGTGGAGTCGTACGGGAAATCGTACGAAGGCCGCGACCTGTGGCTCGCCACGCTCACCGACGCATCCACCGGCGCACACGGAACGAAACCGGCGCATTGGGTTGACGCCAACATCCACTCGGTCGAGGTCACCGCCGGCGTCGCCGCGCTCTCGATCATCGACCGCCTGGTGAACGGCTTCGGCACCGACCCGCTCGTATCCAGGGCGCTGCGGTCGCGCACCTTCTACATCGTGCCCCGCGTCAATCCCGACGGGGTGGAGTGGGTGCTCGCCGACTCGCCCCAGCGCCGCCGCAGCAGCACCCGGCCGTGGCCGTGGCGCGACGCCCATCGGGCCCCCGGCCTCCACGAGCGCGACATCGACGGCGACGGTCGCATCCTCACGATGCGGATCCCCGACCCGAACGGGGCTTGGATGGTGTCGGCCGAGGATCCGCGGATCATGTGCGCCGTACCGACGGAGGGGACCGACGCGGACACAGTCCGCTACCGGCTGATGTACGAGGGAGACATCGTCGACCACGACGGGTTCACCGTGCCCACACCGCATCCACCGGAGGGCCTCGACATGAACCGCAACTTCCCTTCCGGGTGGGGCACCACCGTGCTGGGTAGTGGCGACCACCCGCTCAGCGAACCGGAGATCGATGCGCTCGTCCGCGCCATCGTGAACCGGCCGAACGTGTGCGGCTACAACGCGTTCCACACCAGCGGCGGCGTGTTGTTGCGGCCGTCGAGCACCCGTCGCGACAGCGCGGTGGCACCGCTCGACATCTGGGTCTGGACCGAGCTCGGCAAGCGCGGCACCGAGCTCACCGGCTACACCGTGCACTCGGTGTACGAGGACTTCACGTTCGACAAGAGCGAGACCATGAGCGGCGCGGCCGACGACTGGGTGTACGAGCACCTCGGCATCTTCGGCTGGACCACCGAGTTCTGGGACGTCGTGCATGCAGCCACCGGAACCAAGCAGTCCACCCACTTCTGGTACACAGGCCCGACCGAGGCCGAGGAGCTGGCCGTGCTGCGTTGGGCCGACGAGCACAACCTCGAGGAGATGTGCGTGCCGTGGTATCCGTTCGCTCACGAGCAGCTCGGAGCGGTGGAGCTGGGCGGTTGGAACGACATGTGCACATGGACCAACCCTCCACTGTCGTTGCTTCAGGCCGAGGTGCAGGGCCACGCCGACTTTGCCATCCACCAGGCCCTCGCTGCACCCGAACTGGAGATCGTGCACAACGCCGCGGTCGCCCTCGGTGACGACGTGTGGCGGGTGGAGGTCGGCATCGCCAACACCGGATGGTTACCGACGTACGTCAGTCGGAAGGCGCGGAAGGATCGCATGGTGCTGCCCGTCGCTGCTCATCTCGCCGGGGCCACGGTCGCGGTCGGGACGGCCCGCCAGGAATTGGGCCAGCTCGGCGGTCGCAGTGGCATGCGCTTCAGTCAACGCCACGACGGAACACCTGATCGGGCGTTGGTGAGCTGGGTCGTGCGGGCACCGGCCGGAACCGCGGTCACCATCACCGCCGAGCACCAGCGCGCCGGCACGGTCGTGTGCGACCTCGTGCTCGGCGCCTGACCCGCTCCGCAGCCACCGGCATGGCGCGGCCCCGGCATGGCGCGGCCCCGGTGGATCTGGGCCGATTCCGTCTCGGCGGCCGAGAAAACATCGGCCCAGATCTTGAACTTGCACGTCCGTTAGGCGGCGGGGACGAGGGGGCGGGCGCGGCCGGCAGTGACGGGGGTGGTGGCGGTCGCGGGGGTGGTGGCGCCGCTGATCGGCAGCCTGATCTCGGCGGGAACCGAGTTGCGGCCCAGCCGCACTCCGGAAACGAGTGCCACGGCGGTGAGTGCGGCGGTGACGGTGAAAAGCGCCGGAGCGCCGCCGGCCGCGTACAGCGGTGCCGCCAAGGCCGCAACGACAGCCGCGGCCAGCGTGCCGACCGCTTCGCCGATCCCCTGAG
>VFMC01000184.1:0-4688 GCA_006515795.1 Acidimicrobiaceae bacterium
GTGCTCGTAACCCGGTGCAGCAACAACTTCGGCGCCTACCAGTTCCCCGAGAAGGTGATCCCGCTGTTCACCACCAACCTGCTCGACGGCAAGAACGTGCCGCTCTACGGCGACGGCGGCAACATCCGCGACTGGATCCACGTGTACGACCACAACACTGCCGCCGACCTCGTTCTGCGCAGCGGTGCAATCGGCGAGATCTACAACATCGGTGCCGGCAACGAGATCACGAACAAGGAGCTCACCTATCGCCTGCTCGAACTGACCGGGCGTGACGAGAGCTTCATCACCCCGGTCGCCGATCGCCTCGGCCACGATCGTCGCTACTCGATCACCCACGACAAGGTGAGCGCCCTCGGATGGAAGACCGAGCACGACCTCGAGCGAGGCCTCGCCGCAACCGTGGAGTGGTACCGCGCCAACCGTGCCTGGTGGGAGCCGCTCAAAGAACGCGCCGCCCTGTGAGGGTGCTCGTCACCGGCGCCGGTGGCCAGGTAGGTACCGACACCGTGATGGTGTGCGAGGCAGCCGGCGACCACGTTGCCGCGCTCGACCACGCCTCCCTCGACATCGGTCGCCGCGATCAGGTGCTGTCGGCGATCACCTCGTTCCGGCCCGACGCGGTGATCAACTGCGCGGCCTGGACGGCCGTCGACGCCTGTGAGGCTGACCCCGATCGCGCCCTCGCGCTCAACGGGCTGGCCGTCCGCAACGTCGCCGAGGCGTGTCATCGGGTCGGTGCCCACCTCGTGCACCTCAGCACCGACTACGTGTTCGACGGCACCCTCGATCGTCCGTACCACGAATGGGACGAGACCAACCCGATGAGCGTGTACGGCATCTCGAAGCTCATCGGCGAATCCGAGGCCCTCGCGCTCGGACCCGATTCGGCCGTCGTGCGAACGTCGTGGGTGTCGGGCGCTCACGGGGCCAACATGGTGAAGACCGTCATCGCTCTCATCGATCAGCATCCGCAGCTGGCGTTCGTCGCCGACCAGTTCGGTCATCCCACCTTCGCCGCCGACCTTGCCCCGATGTTGCGCCTCGTCGCCCTCGATCGGCGCAGCGGGGTTCATCACATCACGAATCAGCGGCCCACCAGTTGGTTCGGCTTCGTCCAGGAGGTCGTTGCCGTTCTCGGCCGCGATCCGGCGATGGTTGTGCCGATCGCCACAGCCGACCTGCAGCCACCGCGCCCCGCGCTGCGGCCTCCCAACAGCATGCTCGACAACGCCGTCGCCCGGATGAACGGCCTCCCCCCGATGCGTGACTTCGCCGAGCCGCTCGCCGAGCTCGTGCGTCGACTCACCGCCTGAACCGGGTTCAGGCCGCCTCGTACCATCCGCTCATGTCGAGCAGGTGATGGGCAACCATCATGCTGAAGATGCAGATGTCGCGGCCTGACGTGCGCGGCGTGGACACCACCGACACGTTGGCGGTCGTGCGTTGCGCCGTGGTGTTCACTGCCACCGTGGCGTATGCCGTCGAGTCGTTGCATGGCGCCACGGTGAGCCACCCGTCGGCGCGTGGCTCGACCGCCGCCGCAGTCACCACCAGCGCACGAGCCGAGTCGGGAACTGCGGTGAGCGCCGGCCTGCTGTTCGCCGGCACCGCCGCGGCGGCGAACACGAACCGGGTGATCGGCCCCACCGGCACGCCCACGCCTTCGCGGGAGTCGGCGAGTCGAATCGGACTCGTCGCGCGATACCACCAACCGCCGGGCGCCGCGGAGAAGTTGCCGACGAGATCGATCACCACGTGGGTGGCGATGTTGCTGACCACGCACAGCTCTGCCGCCGCCGAAACGGCGACCTGGGCGAAGTTGCTCAAGGTCTGACCGGCGGCGACGTTGAGGTTCGACGTCGACGGGATCGCCCGATCGCACGGGTACGCCGTCACGTACCCGGCCGCCGTTGGTTCGGTCGCCGCCAGGTTGATCGCCACGGCCGTGGTGCCGGTCGCGACCGGCACTCTCAGAGGGGTTCCTGGAACGAGCATCGCACCCTGGCCGCGAGTGTCGAGCAGTCGGCGTTGGTCGCCGCTCGTGAAGCTGCTCGCGCCCGGCGCGGAGCGCTCGACGTAGCTGCCGAACACGTCGACCACGAGGTGCGTGCCCGTCGAGCTGAACAGGCAGATCTCCTGCGCTGGCGACAGTTCGACCAGCGCGAAGGCAGCCTGCGTGGCACCAGCGGTGAGGATCAGGTTCGATGCCCAGGGGCGGGGTTGGTCACAGGCGAACGCGGTGATGAAACCGGCTGCCGAAGGATCGACGCCAACCAGATCGACAGCGGCGACCTCGGCGTCGGCCGCAACGAGGCCGGTGAGCGAAACCCGCCGGGTCTCGCCGGCCGCGAGGCCGGCCGCCGATCGTGTGTCGATGGCGCGTTGCGGCGAGGTCGGAAGGAAACCCAGGGGACCGGTCGACGGCGCGAGCACCATGGCTCCCATCGCCGCCGGAGGCTCGACCTCGAACAGCGTCGGCCGGTACAGAGCCGGGTTGGCGTACGCCACCGGGTTCATGACCCACGCGTTGTGCGAGACGGTGACCACGAGGTTTCCGAGTGGCGAACGCCAGGGCAGCAGGTGTGGCAGGTAGTTGTTGGTTGCCCCATCGATGGTTCTCGTCGGCAACGACATCGTGCGAACACGCGTCCATGGTCCCTGTGGCGCCGGCGCCGTATCGACCGCGAGGTCCGATCCGAACCAGTCGTTGGCCTTCGTGACCGAGACCCACACGCCGTCGATGAGGCGCGGCTGCATCGAGTACGCCATCCTGCCGTCTCCCGATGCGATCGGTCTGGCCGCGGCTCGGTCGGCGACCCACCCGGTGCCGTTCCAGTACTCGGGCATCAGGTCGAACCGGCCGGCGGGAACCCGCCCCACGAAGTTGCGCGACGGTGGCGGAGATGTTCGATCGGGTGCGTTGAACTGGTCGTAGGAGTTGGCGAACAAGTAGCTGTAGTCGCCGTCGGTCTGGATCGACCAACCGTAGAGCAGCGTTCCGTCGTCGTCGGGCGCTGGTACGAAGCTCACCACCTGCAGCGTCGCCGGATCGATCCGCGCCACCCACACGCCGTCTGCCGCAGCGCCGGTGTTCGCGCCGGTGCCGGCGACGTTGCCGAACAACGCGTAGAACACCGCGAGGTAACCGTCGGCGCCCATCGCCCCACCCATCGGCCAGAACCAGCGGGTGCAGTTCACGGTGAGCGCGCCGCCCGCGTACGAGGCGGTGCCGGCGTTCGGGCATCGGTCGGTGGGCGCGGTCGGGCCGTGGATCGCCCGGAAGCAGGTTCCGGTCTGGATGAGCGCCGCGTTGTGGGCGAAGCGTGCCGCCCCGAGCGAGTCGATCCGTGCCCCGGTCGGTGAGAAGAAGGCGTCCTGGAACAACCACAGCGTGCGCCCGTCCGGCAGCGGGAAGGCGCGCAGCGCGTCGAGCCCGACGTACTCGTCCACCTGGCCGGCGAACATCCCGTTCAAGCTGGCGGTGCTGAGATCGGTGATGCACGTTCCACCGGCGGCGAGGACCCGGGGAGCCGGTGCCGTAGGCGTGAGCGGTGTCGCCAAGATGATGACGCCGGCGATCGCCGCCACCGTTGTCGCGACACGTCGATGTAGACCGCCGAGGGTGCTCATGGCCTCACATTCCGCGCCATTCCGGTGATGGATGTGTGACGACAGTATGCGCAACCGATCAGGTCCGAGTGTCAGGCCCGAGGGTTTTCGGCCGCGACGGGTGCGCGGCGACCCTCGGGCATGCACGCCCGACTCGGGTGGGCGGCAGGGACTCGGGTGGGGGATGGGGACTCGGGTGGGGGGTGGGGACGCTGAGCGACCATGATGGAGCGGTGCGCGTGGCATACACCTTGGAGCAGTGCTGGCACGAAGTGCCCGGCGGAACGGGCGTGGCCGCGCTGCGGGTTGCCGAGGCGCTTGCCGCGCACGAGGACATCCGCCTGATCGGCGTCGCCGGCCGGCACCGCCACCTCCCCGAGGAACCGTGGCTGCCCCCGATGCCGATCGCCCACCTGCCGGTCGCCGCGCCGTGGTTGTACGAGACCTGGTTGCGCCTCGGCTGGCCGAAGGTCGAGCGCGCCACCGGACCCGTCGACGTGGCCCACGCGACCGGGCTCATCCCTTGCCCGACCGACGCTCCACTGGTCGTCACGTTGCACGATCTTGCCTTCCTGCACGATCCCGCTCACTTCTCGCGGCACGGAGTTCGCGTCTTCAAGGCCAGCCTCGACCGCATCCGCCGCGAAGCCGACCTCGTGCTGTGCAGCAGCCAGGCCACGCTCGACGATGTCGCCTTCGCCGGGATCGACGCCGACAGGTTGCGGTTGGTGCCCCTCGGTGTCGAGGTCGATCCGGCCACGGCCGCCGACATCATCCGGGTTCGCCGGATCCATCGCCTGCCGGAGCGCTACCTGCTGTTCGTCGGCACAGTGGAGCCGCGCAAGAACCTGCGTGGACTCGTCGCGGCCGTGGCGATGCTGGACGAACCGATCCCGCTGGTCGTCGCCGGCGCCGACGGATGGGGCGACGTCGGCGTCGACGTCGACGGCGACACGCAGTTCCTCGGCTTCGTCCCGAGCGACGAGCTCAACGCGCTGTATGCCGGCGCCGAGGTGTTCTGCTACCCGAGCGAACGCGAGGGTTACGGCCTTCCGGTGCTCGAGGCCATGGCCCAG
>VFMC01000184.1:4701-5546 GCA_006515795.1 Acidimicrobiaceae bacterium
CAGTGCTGGTCGAGCCGAAGGACCCCGCCGACATCGCCCGCGGCATAGCCGAAGCCATGTCGCGCCGCGCCGAGCTCTCGGCCAGGGGTCTGGTGCGCGCCCATCGCCGGAGCTGGGCGAAGACGGCCAAGCTCACCGCCGCGGCCTATCGCGAGTTGGCCCGTTGACATGACCCAGGCCGCGTCCGAGGCCCGCATCGGGGTCAACCTGCTGTGGTGCGTACCCGGCGCCGTCGGTGGCTCCGAGCAGTACCTGTCGCGCCAGCTCGCGGGGTTGCTGATGCTCGACGATCCCACTGCGGTCACCGTGTTCGCGACCGCGGCGTTCAACCGCGTCCATGCCGGTGATCTCGCCGGAAGCATCCTCGTCGACGCCCCCGGCGACGGGATTCGTCGATGGAAGCGCGTGCTCGACGAGAACACCTGGCTCCGCCGGCGAACACGGGGATTCGACCTGGTGCATCACGGGGGTGGTACCGCGCCGACGCGGGCGCGCCTGCCGTACGTCCTCACCGTGCACGACCTCCAGTACCGCAGCTTCCCCGAGCACTTCGGTCGGCTGAAGCGCTCTTACCTCGACGCCACGATGCCGCGCTCGGCTCGGCATGCAGCCGTCGTGACCGTGCCGTCGAACTACGTCCGATCGACCGTGATCGAGCACTTCGGCGTCCACCCCGACCGCGTGCTCGTCGTGCCGCACGGCTACCAGGCGCCGCTTCCCGAGCAGTCCACCCCCGAACACGAGCTGCGTCAGCGCTTCGCCCTCGGCGACGGGCCGGTGATCGTGTACCCGGCGATGACCGCGCCGCACAAGAACCACCGCTTCCTGATCGAGCTGATGAGGCG
>VFMC01000611.1 GCA_006515795.1 Acidimicrobiaceae bacterium
CTCGGTGCACCTCGTGCTCGAGCCGGAGATGCTCGTCGTGCAGGGAAGGTCGGCCCGGGGTGGAGAAGGGCGCGCCGAGGTGCCGAGCGAAGGCACGTCGCCCGTGGGCTTCGAGGTCGAGTTCAACCCCGACCTGCTCGTCGACTTCCTGAAGGTCATGCAGGACGACCGCATCGAGATCGGCTTCCGCGGGCCCACGGAGCAGGTGCTCTTGCGCGAGCCGGTGTCGGGGGTCGACTACATCGTGATGCCGATCAAGAAGGAGGACCAGGGCGGTGGTGAACGACCCGGAGGCGGAGACAGCGCCTGAGCGCGAGCTGCCGGATCGCCCGACCGAAGGCGTCCGACAGATCGTGCGGCGCGTGCTCAAGGCCGATCAGGTGCTCGCCCAGGCGAAGCTCGCGGATGTCGAGCGCGTGTGGCGCGCGGCCCTGGGGCCGCTGGGGGAGCGGTCGTTCGTGCGGGGCCTGCGATCGGGTGTGCTGCACGTCGCGGTCGACAGCCCCGCCTGTGTGTGCGAGATCGTGGGGTACTACGAGCGGGCCGCGATGGCGTCGTTGCGCGACGCGCTTCCCGGTCGCGGGGTGCGGCGCGTGAAGTACGTGGTGGTGGGCGCGAGGGTGGAGGACGCGAAGGTGGCGGACACCGAATGAGCCAAGCAAGCGAGATTGTCGTCGTGAACATGAACCAGCCGTGCGCGGGGGTGAGGTCGTGACGTCGCCGAGCAAGCCGTCCGGCGACCAGGACTACGGGATCAACCAGCTCCAGAAGCTGGAGGGGATCGAGCACGTCCGCGAGCGGCCGTCGATGTACATCGGCGACACGGGCACGCGAGGGCTGCACCACCTCGTGTCCGAGGTCCTCGACAACTCGATCGACGAGGCGATGGCCGGCTACGGCAAGCGGATCGACGTCACGCTCCACACCAACGGCTCGGTCACGGTCCAGGACGAAGGGCGCGGGATCCCGACGGACGTGCATCCCAAGTTCGGCGTGTCCGGCGTCGAGCTCGTGCTGGGCAGCCTGTTCGCGGGCGGCAAGTTCGACCGCGAGAGCTACAAGACCTCGGGCGGTCTGCACGGCGTGGGTGTGACGTGCGTGACGGCGCTGTCGGAGTGGCTGGAGGTCGA
>VFMC01000612.1 GCA_006515795.1 Acidimicrobiaceae bacterium
CACAACCGGGTGCGGCTGGCACTGCACTGCCTCCGCGCTGGGCCGGCTGCCGATGCTGGGGCCCGTTCCGCTGGAGACCGCGGCTGGCCGCTGCTGCTGTTGCATGGTCTAGGGGAGGCGTCGTCCGATACCGTTCCCGCCTTCGCCGACCAGTGGCCCGGAGCCGTGTACGCGCTCGACTTCACCGGTCATGGTCGGTCGACGGTGCCCGACGGTGGCGGTTACAGCGCCGAGATGCTGCTCGCCGATGCCGACGCGGCGCTCGCCGTGCTGGCGGGCGACACCGATGGCGTCACCGTGGTCGGCCGCGGGCTAGGCGGATACATCGCGTTGATGCTCGCCGGCGCCAGGGCCGGACAGGTGCGCGGAACCGTGGTCTGCGACGGCCCGGGCTTGGCCGGAGGTGCGATCGGACCCACCTCGCAGAGCTTCGTCGCTCTGGCTCCACGGGAGCAGCCTCCCGATCCGTACGCGCTGTTCGAGCTGTCGCGCGACCTCCGCCCGCCCGACTACGCCACGCTGTTCGTCCGTCTCGCCATCGAGGGTTCCGGCCTCGACGAGCCGATCGCGGTGGCCGCGATCGTGCGCCCGCCGTGGCTCAGCGCTGTGGTCGACGAGGTAGGCGTGTCCACGTCATCGATCACCGAGGCACTCGCCGCCTTCGATCAGAGCTGGCGGACGCTCACGTAGTGCGCGAGGGCGATCAGCTCGACGCGGGCTTCGTCGGTGATCGGTGCCGTGGCGATCGCCGCCAGGGCCCGGTCGGTGAGCTCGGCGATGACCGCTTCGAGGTCGGCGAGGGCACCCGTGTCGACGATCACCTGTTGCGCGGCGGCGACCTGTCGATCGGTCATCCCCGGCCGGCCAACCTGGTCGAGCACCTCGCCTTGGGCGTCGCTCGACAACTCGACGGCCCTGGCGAGCATCGGCGTGGGCTTGCCCTCGCGAAGGTCGCCGCCGACCGGTTTGCCGGCCACGCCCTCGTCACCGAACGCGCCGATCACGTCGTCGCGCAGCTGGAACGCATCGCCCAGCGGCAGCCCGTAGGCGCTCAGCGCCGGCAGCAACTCGCCGGCGCGTTCGGGCGCGGCAAGCACGGCGCCGAGGTGCAGCGGTCGCTCGATGGTGTA
>VFMC01000613.1:0-1126 GCA_006515795.1 Acidimicrobiaceae bacterium
GGTCGGCTCACGCGCTTGCCGATGGCATAGAGCGCGTCCATGCTCGTCACGTAGACGCGGCCATCGGCGACGATCGGCGACGCCACGATCACTTCCGGCGTCTGCGGCGTACCCAGCAGATCCTCGTCCAGCACCTCGACCCCGGTCGCGCTCGGACGCAGGATGTAGAACTTGCCGTTCTCGGTGCCAACATACAACTTGCCGTCGGCGAGCACCGGCGAGCCCTTCTGGAGGGTGCCCAGGGTCTTTTCCCACAGGCGCGCGCCGGTCTTCAGGTCGAACGCACCGACGATCGCGCTGTTGTCCATGGTGTAGAGCCGCTCGGCATCCGCCACCGGCGAGGCGAAGGTGGGCAGAAAGCCGCGCGTGCGCCACTTGAAGGCCTCGGGCGTCAGCACCCCGGTCCTGGTCGCGTCGACCGCCGCGATCATCCCCATCTCGGTGGTGTCCATGTTCTCTTCGCCGTGCGTGACGTACGCCACGTTGTCGCGGAACAGCGGGCTGTTCAGGATGGCGCGCTTGCTGACGTCGATCGACCACAGTCGCTCGCCGGTGTTGAGCTTCAGCGCGTGGTAGGCACCGTCGGTGCCGCCGACGAGAATCGCCCGCGTGCCGTCGATGGTGGCGACGATCGGTGTCGAGTAATTGGTGTCGTAGTGCCGCGTCTGCGGCGAGGCGATCCACATGGTCTGCCCGGTCTTCTTGTCGAACGCGAAGTAGCGGTTGCCCGTACGGTTGAGATCGCCCCACGCCAGGATCAGTGCGTTCAGGATGACCTTGTCGCCCTCGATGATCGGCGAGGTGGTGCGGCCGCCATGCGTGGTGACGGCGCCATACTCGTCGGGTAGCGAGCGATCCCACAAAATCTTGCCGTCGGGCGACAGGCACACCAGTTGCGCCGCGACGGTAAACAGGTAGATGTTGCCGGTCTCGGGATCCACCGCCGGCGACGCCCACGACGAGCGATGCTGCGGCACGTCGCTCAGGTAGAGGCTGAAGCGGCGCTCCCACACGATCTTGCCGGTCTCGGCATCGAGCGCGACCAAGCGTTCCTGCGTGTTGGCCAAATCTCCGGTCGGCGTGTTGAGGTAGATGCGGTTGCCGAACACGACCGGTGAGGATCGGC
>VFMC01000613.1:1152-2270 GCA_006515795.1 Acidimicrobiaceae bacterium
CCACTCGGGCCAGTCGGCCGCCCCGGTCACCGTAATCGCGCCGGCCACGAGCCCCGCCACGAGCATGGTGCACCGCAGAGCTGACTGGATAAATGCGGGAGACATGATTCGCTTACTCATTCCTTTCGCGGGCCGTTTACGCCCGCACGACCTCCCCGGAATCGTATCCGGTGCAGGGTCCGGAAACCGCGCACCGACGCGAAAAAAGGCCCCGTAAGGAGAAATCCCCTCGGTCACGTGCAGGTGTTGACATAAACGACGTTGTTGTCGTATATTGTCATATGGACTGCGGTGGGTTCGCCAGCGTCCGATAAGTGAAGGTAGCTATAGTGACATTACGGGTACCCCCGGTGCCACGATGGCAGGAGAACTACTGTGCGACACCAACAATTGATCGCCAATTTGGGCCTGATCCTCGCGCTTGGCGTCAGCGCAGCGGCTGAACAAGGGGGAGGTATCATCCGTCGCGAGGAACCGCCGCAGTCGGGTCGCGAAATCGAGCAATCGGCGGTCCGCTTCGCTGGATCGTGGCGTCCCAATGGCATGAGCGGCGACACCAAGGTGATCGGCACCGTCATCGACATCCGCCAGGTGCCCGTGTCGGCCGTGCGCGTGCAGTTGCGTAACCTGGATACGGGCACCGTCGAACAGGAAACCGACTCGAACGACCAGGGGGAGTACGAGTTTGCCGTCGAAAACTCCGGCACCTACGTCGTCGAAATGGTGATGGTGGATGGCTACGTCGTCGCGCTGAGCAACGCCGGCTCGCTGGCGCGCTTCGAGACGCTGCAGACGGTCGTCCAGTTGCCGGGCCGGTGGGACATCTCTACCCGCACGGTGGTCGTGGCGCAGGACATGACGAGCTTCTTCGGCATGAGCGCGGAGACGACGATGACCGCGACCACGATTCAAATCGCCGTCGATCAGGATGTGCGACCGGCTGACCCGGGGACGCCGGTTTCTCCGTAAACGCGCATGTCTCACGAAGCCCCGAGGAATTCACCCGCCGCCCCGACGACGTCGCAGTTGTCGGCGTCTGCCTCGGTCATTGGGGCCGACTCGCACCTGTTCGATCGCATCTCGGTTCTCTACAAGTACCGCTGGGCCTGCGTCACCGT
>VFMC01000614.1 GCA_006515795.1 Acidimicrobiaceae bacterium
GCACCAACGTCACCCTTAACTTCACGCTGACCCAAGTCGCGACCGGCACCATCTCGGGCATCGTGTGGGTCAACCCCAACCCGGTCATCAGCCAGGTCGTGGCGGCCACCCAAACCTGGGCGTTGCCCTGGGGGCCGCGGACCGTGGAATACGTCGAGCTCTTCAATCCGACCACCTATGCCATCAACATGGGCCAGACGGGCTCGCCGATCGGCATCTTCGAGTACGACTGCGAGGCCGCCGGCTTCGACAAGGACGTCGACGATCTGAACTTCGTCTACATCACCACCTTCGTCCCGGCCGGCAAGTACTTCTTGATCGCCAACGCGACCGCGTTCTACATCAACGGCTCGCTCGTCCATGCCGACGCCTGCTACGGCTCGGGCGCCAACTGCGACACGGCGCCGACCTTCCCGGACTTCATCGATGATATCCGCGCGGGCTCCGTCCAGATCGGCAACATCGCCACGAACACGCTCTGGGACAAGGTCGGCTGGAACGACGACAACAACGACGCCTGCCTCGACCCCGGCGAATGCGAGGGCACCGCGATCCCCAACTACATCGACGGCATGGGCATCGGCAACCAGATCGTCCGCGTCTCCAGCCCCTTGGCCAGCTCGGCTGAGATCGGCACCTACGGGCGCGCCTATGACTCCGACGACAACCGCAGCGATTTCCTTTATCCCACAGTCGGAGGCTTCACCGGCATCCTCTTCAACCCCGGCCAGACCACCGACCCCGCCATGCCGGTCATCACCGGCCGGCCCGGCGTCGGCGCCGTGATCGCCAGCAACGACGCCCTCTCGGGCTCGACGGTGGCCTATCGCGCGACGGTCTCGAGCGCGGGCATCGAGCTGGCCTACGCGCCCTTCGCCATCCCCCGCGTGACCTCCGGCACCTGGACGGTGATCGTCGCCAGCGGCTCCTACTACAAGCAGCTCAGCAACGTCGTGGTGACCGTGAACTCGAACATCAACATCCCCAACGCCGTCACCACCCCCGACTGGGAGTATCTCGGCGGCGCGCATGTGAACCTCGACAGCGCCACGGTGAGCGGCTTCGTGACGGGACGGGTCAGCGACATCACCGACAGCAGCCTCTCCGGCATCACGGTGCGGGC
>VFMC01000185.1 GCA_006515795.1 Acidimicrobiaceae bacterium
TCTCGCTGTTTGGCTACGTGCGGAACGAGGCCGGGTCGCCCGTGACCGGCCGCAACGTCTGGCTCGTCCTCTGGCACAAGGACCCGATCACCGAGAAGCTGGATAGCTACACCTTCCCTGTGGTCGCCACGACCCAGGACTACCGAGGCCTGTTCCCTGGCAGTTACTCGTTCTCCCAGGTCGGACCGGCCGTGCCCGGAGACGCCATTCGAATGGAACTCGTCCTGCCCGGTGGTGTCGCCTCCTGGACGCCGATCCTCTTCCCCGATGCCACGGCCGGCACCGGCTCCAACTCGCCCGGCTTCGTCTCGATCGATGGCTCTCTCTCCCGGGCCTTGGTCGCCAACGACTTCACCACGGCCAACTCCACCCGGATGAACTTCTACGATCCCTCGGTGCACGCCGGCATCACCTACAGCAAGGACCGCACCCTGGTGGATACTGGACCGTTGCAGATCACGGTCTCGTTCTATAACCAGCGCATTTACCGTGACGAGTTCAACCCGGAGTATTACCCGGAGCCGATCGCGACGACCCCGGCGCTGTCCATCGACCGCCCCGGAGACGGCGATCGTCCTTGCTGTTATGAGCTGAGCAGGGTCAACAGCTTCGATCCATCCGTCTGGACGACGACCTACCAGGTCACCGCAGCCAACCGCACCACGGTCCAGGACGGCATCGTGTCGGTCACGGTCAACAACGCCATCGACTACGGCGACAACAACTTCGCGCAGTCCCAGGCCAACTCCACCAACACAACCTTCAACACCCTGACGGTGCCTGCCCAGGCGTCCATCGCCTTCAGCAAGGGCATCCGCACGGGCACCATTCCGAAGATCCCGGCGGCGCCGCTGACCCTGACGGTGACGTTCGATCAGCAGATCACGCAGAACTCCCGGCCTGATGTCTACATCACGAGCACCAGTTCGGTTGCCAGCATCAACGACGTCAACGGTGCGCCGCTCGTCTACGTGTCCAGCAGCAAGAATCAGAGCGTCTTCTCGCTCAACTATACGGCGACCGCTACGCAGCCCAGCGGTCCGAACGCCGGCGCTTCGCTCGCCGGCTCCTACATCGTCACGCCCACCCTGGCCTACAACTTGGTCGGGCTCGAGAACGACCACACGCCGATCCAGCCGATCTTCGAGCTGGACACTCACCGAGCCAAGCCCACAATCAGCTACTCGCAGGGCGGTCAGAACCTGACGACTCCCTCGACCGTCGCGGCCGGCGACGTGATCATCACCGCCAGGTTCGACGAGCCGGTCGAGGGGCCGGTCATCCTCATCGATCGACAACCCTACGGCGGCGGCATCAACGACGTTCTTCAGACTCCGATGACGAAGTCGGGGGCCTGCGGCGCGAACCTGCTCTGCGACACGTGGACCTACACGTACAACGTGCTGACCCAGACCGGCGCTCTGTCGAACGTACGGGATGGGCTGGCCAAGATCACGATCCGCAACGGCATCAACGAGGTCGGAAACTCGAGCGAGGAGCCCGGCGTCAACAACCTGCTCCGGATCGACACGATCAAGCCGAGGGTCGACCAGGTGGTGGCGGTGCCGCCCAGGGTTGCGTCCGGCACGAACAACCTGAAGTATCGCGTGAAGTTCGACGAGACGATGAATCCGAACGTGCTGCCGACGATCTCGGTTCGCAGGCCGGGTACGGCCCCTGCCGACGTCGTCACGCTGCAAGGCCCCGCCGCCGACGGCTTCTTCGAGGGAACCATGAGCGTCGCGCCGCAGGGGTCGACGCCAGGATTGCTCGACGGTCTCTGCACCGTGACGGTGCTGACCGGCAAGGACCTGGCAGGCAACTCGGTGGCCGCCACCGTCCGCTCGACCGGCTACATCATCACGACTCCTATCGTCGCCAGCCTCACCTTCTCTCCGGTGCAGACTAGCTACGGGGCCGATCAGATCATCACCATCACCTCGACGTTCGACCGGGCGCCGATCCTGGGCCAGCCCCTCACGTCGACCGCGCCCGCGCTGGTCGTCCGCCGGCCCTCGGCCGGCGGAACCACCCTCGCGCGTACCGTCACCCTCTCGACGACGCAGTTGCCGGTCTCGAGCGCCAGGACGTGGGTTGCCACCTACCAGGTCAACGCGACCGATAACATCACCTACTTCGACGGGACCGCGAACATCGCCACGCAGGTCCAAGACGACGTCGGCAATCCGGCGACCATCTCGCTCACCTCGAGCTTCGAGATCGACGGCACCTCTCCGACGGTGCGGCTGACTCTCTCTCCTTCGTCGCCGGTAACCACCGGCCCGCTCATCATCAAGGCCGAGTTCTTCAAGTCATTCGGCGGCCAGCCCGAGCGTCTGTTCACCGTGCCCAAGGTCTCGATCACCACGAGCACGGTCTGCACCACGACGGCGGGAGGCAACACCCAGACTTCCACGCCCATGGTCGAGATCGCCCCGTTCGACGGCAGCGTCTGGGCCTATTCCAAGGCGATCCAGCCCCACGGAGGGAACGACGGCTGCTTCGAGGTCCACGTCCGGGACGGCCGGGACGGTTCGACCAACGACAACATCGATCCTGCTCTACCGTTCAAGATCCTCACGAGCGGCCCGTCCGTGAAGATGACCTACATCCAGACGGCCGGCGCCACTGTGATCGTCGACGCCGGCCCGCTCACGGTGACCGCCGAGTTCACGAGCGACGTGGCTTCGGCCTCCATACCGATCCTCTCGATCCTGTCGAAGCTGAGTAGCCAGCCCGGGCCGAACAGCGTTCTGCCCACCGCGATGCAGTTGGTGGATCCTCTCAACAAGAGGATGTATCGCTACAGCTATCCCCTGGGCATCCGGCCCGGGCACGACGGCACCTTCGTGGTCAGCGTCACGGGCGCCCGCGACGAGGCCGGCAACCCGAACCTGACCCCGCCCACCAACAACGAGTTCCGCGTGCGCACCGGCAACCCCACCGTCTACTTCACCTACTCGCAGGATGGTGTGACCAACCCGCTGGCCGTGAGGGCCGGCTTCCCGGTCGACGTCACGGCCTCCTTCTCCGAGCGGATCATGCCCGGCACACCCCAGCTGCAGATCACCGGGGCCGCCTCGAATCCGAGCATCGGCATGACCGGGACCTCCACCGAGAGCGTCTGGACTTTCCCGTGGACCATCCCCGCGGGGCAGAACGGCATTGCCACGCTGGCCGTCACGGCCACCGACGAGTTCGGGAAGTCGGTCGGCCCTCACTACAACAGTACGATGGCGGTGGACACCACCAGTCCCACGGCCACGGTGAGCTTCACCCCGGCGAGAACCTACCACACGACCGGGACGGTGACGGTGCGGGCCGATTTCGACGAGCCTCTGGACACCGCGCCGGTCTTCGTCCTCGATCCATCGCCGACCTCGCCCACGGCTGCCCAGCTCACCTCGTCCACGACCGCGACACGTCTGACCTCTCGGGCCTTCTCTGCCCCGTTTGCGATCAGCCCGGGCACGTTCAACGGCCGCTACCGGGTGCGCCTTGCCGCGGCGGCCAACGCTGCGCGCGACTTTGCCCGCAACACCGCGACCGATCCGGGCACTATCGTCACCATCGATACGCAGGCGCCCCAGGTGAGCAATCTGCAATTCTCGAAAGACACCTCGCGCCCGATCGGCTCGGGCTTCCTCACCGTGACGGCGACGTTCAACGAGCCTCTGGCTGTCTCGCCGACCTTCCGCATCCTGCAGACCAGTCCCGTGACCGGAGTTCAGCTGTCCGGGGTGATGGCGCCCTCGACGACCAACACGCGATTCACGGCGACCTACGAACTCCTGGGCTCCGATGAGGGCGACTGGCGCGTGTCGATCGTCGACGGCTCCGACTTCGCCACCAACAAGAACCTGGACGTCGACCTGGCTCGCAACCCGAACTTCACGGTCGACGCCACGATGCTCACCTGTGGCGTGACCCTGCCGCCCTACTCGAGAGCCGAACTGTCTCGTTATCGCGCCACCGGGTCGTTCCCGATCACCGTGACGTTCAACAAGCCGGTCATCAACCTACCGACGATCCAGATTGCGGGCGGCGGCGCGAGCACGGCCAACGATAGAGTCTTGACCCTTTCCCGGCTTGGCACCAATCCGACGACCAATCGCTTCGTCCTGAATGGCTACTCGCTGACGACCGGCGATGACGGCCTCTTCTCCGTCACCGTCTCGGGTGCGCAAGACCGCTCACTGGTGACGACCACGCCGCCGGCTCCGACCGGAGGCAGCTTCACCGTCGACACGGCCGCGCCCACGGCGACCCTGGCCTACAGCCGCGACATCACCCAGCCTGTGTCGTCCGGCGCGCTGGTGATCACCGCGACCTACACCGAGCCGCTCGTCGTCACCCCGACCATCGCCATCACCGGCGCCGGCTCGGGCGGAGTCGCCAACGACCAGGCCACGATCCAGATGGCTGCGACTGCCAACCCGACGGTCTGGACCTTCAACAAGACCATCCAGGGTTTGGGCGTCGACGACGACCTGTTCAGCGTCGCCGTTCGCGACGGCGCGGACCGGGCTGGCAATGCCGCGCCGGCGCCCGGCAACAACACCTACCGGGTCGACACCGTCCGGCCCAACGTGACGATCTCGAGCAGCCGCGGGACGGTCTTCGGG
>VFMC01000615.1:0-1055 GCA_006515795.1 Acidimicrobiaceae bacterium
GGTGCTGCGTATGGCCTGCACGGTACGGTGCACGCCCATGCAGTACGACCTCGTCATCATCGGCTCCGGAAGCGCCAACTCGATCATCGGGCCCGCCCTCGACGACTGGTCGATCGCGATGGTCGAGGAGTGGGTCTTCGGTGGCACCTGTCTGAACCGTGGCTGCATCCCGACGAAGATGCTGGTGCACACGGCCGACACCGTGATGGCCATCGAGCATGCCGCAAGGTTCGGCGTCGACGCAAAGCTCGACGGCATCCGCTGGCACGACATCCGGTCCCGCGTGTTCGACCGGATCGACCCGATCGCCGCCGGGGGCGAGCGCTACCGCATCCTCGAATGCCCCAACGTCACGGTGCACGCCGGGCACGCCCGGTTCACCGGTCATCGACAACTCGAGGTGACCTTGCCCGACGGCTCGACGCGGGCGATGGAAGGCCGGCAGGTGGTCGTCGCCGCCGGCGCCCGACCGACGATCCCCGACGTTCCCGGTCTGGCCGAGGCGGGTTACTTCACCAGCGACGACATCATGCGCGTCGACGACGTGCCGGGTCATCTGATCGTGCTCGGCGGCGGGTTCATCGCCTGCGAGCTCGCCCACGTCTTCGGGTCGTTCGGGGCGCTGGTCACGATCGTGCAGCGCGGGTCGACGCTGCTGCGGGCCGAGGACGACGACGTCTCGGTGGCGATCACCGAGTCGTTCGCCAAGCGATTCGATCTCAGGTGCGGCGTTCGGGCGACGCAGGTCGAGCGACACGGTGAGTCGGTGGTGGTCACGCTCGACGACGGGTCGACGATCGAGGGCACGCACATCCTGGTCGCCATGGGACGGACGCCGAACAGCGACCTGGTCGACGCGGCGGCGGGCGGGCTCGCCGTGCATGCCGACGGACGGATCGTGAGCGACGCCACCCAGGCCACGTCGGTGCCGGGCGTGTGGGCCCTGGGGGACGTTACCTCGCCGTACATGCTCAAGCACGTGGCCAACCACGAGGCCAGGGTGGTGGCGCACAACCTCGCTCACCCCGACGATCTTCGCTCGACCGACCACCGTG
>VFMC01000615.1:1105-3915 GCA_006515795.1 Acidimicrobiaceae bacterium
CCAGCGTCGGACTCACCGAACGCGCCGCTCGCGAGGCCGGCATCGACGTGCTCGTCTCGACCCACTACTACAGCGACGTTGCCTACGGCTGGGCGCTGGAAGACACGACCAGCTTCTGCAAGCTGCTCGCCGATCGCTCGACGCGCACGCTGGTGGGCGCACACATCATCGGCCCGCATGCGTCGAGCCTCATCCAGCAGCTCATCCAAGGAATCCGCTACGACCGCACGATCGACGAGATGGCCACCGGCCAGTACTACATCCACCCCGCCCTCGGCGAGGTGATCGAGAACGCCCTGCTGGGCTTCGGCGCGGCCTGACACCTCGGCACCACGCGTCGGCCTTTGTGCTCAGTCGTCGTCATCGCCTTCTCCGCCGCCATCGTCTCCGCCATCGTCTCCGCCATCGTCGCCGCCATCGTCGTCGGTCCACACCGACTTGGCGCCGCTGTGGCCGGCATCGACGACCGTCACCACCGAGGCACCGGCGCTGATCAGCAGCAGCGACACCATCACCGGTCGTAGCCAGGTGGGCGCGACCTTTGCAACGCCACCCTTGGCGCGGCGCTCGCGGACGATCGGGACGAGCACGGCGGCGAGCACGACCACGAAGAAGAGCACCCCGAACAGACGCGCCGCTTCGCCGGCCTCGGCATGCTCCTCGATCGCCCGGCGGGCTTCACCCTCGCCCACCTCCTCCAGTGCCTCACCGGATCCAGCGGCGAGGACCGCGCCCAGAGCACCGAGACCGGTGATCGCCAGCACCGCCCACTTGTACCGCTCGAACCACGCCTTCTTGATCAGCATCACCACCACACCGGCGGCGGCGAGCGGCAGCAGCACCGCAGGAACGTGCACGAGCAGGGGGTGGGCAGGAATGCCGAAGACGGAGTTCACTCGCCGAAGAGTACGAATCGGCGACCCTTCGCATGGGGACCCTCGGCAGGTGGCCGCGGGACTCTCTTCAGGTTCGGCGCACGGTGAGGCGTGACCATGCACCGAGGAAGATCTGGTCGCCGTCGTCGAGCACGGCGGGCACGCCGGAAGCCAGCGGCGCGAGCGTCTCGGTGGGAGCGACGTCGCGGTTGGCGACGTGGGTGCCGTTGGTGGACGCCAGGTCGACGCATGACGACGTGAAACAGCCGTGTCGGCATCGAGTGCCACCTCTGGGCGAAGCCCCCTCGACTGGCTCGACCTGCCGATCAGCGAGGCGTGCTGCGTGATCGGCACGGTCGAGGTTGATGGCGGCGGTAGCGGGCGGTCGGCCAACTCGCCTTTCACCGCGTACCAGACCGGGTCGACCTCGACCACCACGATCCACGACGCGGCGACCGCCGGTCGAACGACATCGGGAGCGGCAACCGCGGGTTCGACGGGCTCTGGTGCCTGTCCCGTCGTGAAGTCGTACCCGCACGACTCGCAGAACAGGTTGTCGGCACTGTTCATCGATGCGCAATGCGGGCACGACACCGGAGCGACAGCGACGGACGGTGCGACGACGGAGAACGGCGGGGGCGGCGAAGCGCCCGCGCCCGACATCGGCGCACCACAGGTGTCGCACCACTCGGGGTCGCCGGAAGCGTGCCCGTTCGGACAGGTCGCGTTGCTCATGGCTCGCGCTTGATCCGCGTGGTCTTCGTGCTCCGCGTGTCGAGCGCCATCTCGTCGGCCCGATCGATCTCCTGCTTCAATCGCACGGTTCCGGCTTCGAGATCGACCACATCGACGACCTTGGCGAGCAGACGTGTGGTGGCCTCGTTGCCGCTCTCGTGAGCGATCTTCGCCGCCTCGCCGAGCAGCACCGTGGCCGTGCGGTCGTCGCCGGCCGACTTGGCGGCCAAGCCGCGTTGGATCACGTCGGCAAGCTGGGCCTGGCCCGTGTAGTGCGCCACCGCCGGATCGATGCGGGTGGTGAGGTTGCTGTCGGCGGTCCAGATCGCCTTCACCAGCCCCTTGGCCATCACACCATCATCGACCACCAGCCACGTGATAGTCGCGGCTCTCGTCGCTCCACGCACCTGTGGGGTACTCGACCACGAGCGGGCTCACCTGTGCGGCTCGCGAGGTGAGATCCTCGACCTGTGGGGCAACCTGGCGCACGAACTGCACGGTGCTGCCCTGCGGAGCCCACACCCGGAGGCGGGCATCGGCCACGCCGCGGCTCATCGCGACCTTCATCATCTGCTCGAAGTCGGCTTCGAGGTCGTCGGGCTTGGCGACGATGTCGACCGTGCCGAGCAACGCTGTGGAGATCTGGCGCAGCTCGTCGACGACCCAGTCGTTGCCGATGCCGCGACAATCGCATTGGAAGAGCCCGGTGGCCGCAGCGAGGGAGCGGTCGAGGGCGCGCTCGTCCTCGCCTTCGATCTTGCCGTCGGTTAGCAAGATCGCATGCCGCTGCCCTGCAGGTGCCTGCTCGAACAGCGCCGTTGCTGCGGCGATCCACGCGCCGATCGCCGTGGCGCCGCCACTGCGCAACCGTCCGACCGCCTCCTTGGCCTCGCCGCGGGTGACCTCCGACATCTTGGCCAGCCCGGGGTGCTCGGGGTACACCATCTGCGCGATCGTGTGACCGGCCATCACCGCGAACCACGCACCGTCGACGATCTCGTCGAGCGCAACCTTTCCGGCGCGCCGGGCGGCGGCGATCTTGCTCGACGGCATGTCCATCGAGCCGGAGGTGTCGATGATGATGATCTCCGAAGCTTCGCCACTGCCACCGGTGCCTGCCGTACCGGCACCGGTGCACGTGATCGACACGACGGCATGCACGTCGGTGGCGCCGTCGCTCAGGTACTCGTTCTGAAAGAC
>VFMC01000186.1 GCA_006515795.1 Acidimicrobiaceae bacterium
CGGGGTGCTCGCCGTGCTCTCGACCACCGAGGCCGACACGCGACGCCTGCTCAAGGAGTCACGGACGTGGCGCGCCCAGCGGACCCAGCTGCGAACGGCGGCCAGCCCCGACCGAGGGGTGATCCGCCTCTCCGATCAGGAGGAGCGCGTGGCTCAGCTCGTCCTCGATGGGCACACGCACAAGCAGATCGGGTCGACGTTGTTCATCTCGGCAAAGACCGTCGAACACCACGTCGCCCACATCCGCACCAAGCTCGGTGCGGGATCACGGGCCGAGCTGCTCGCGTCGGTGCGCAGCTACCTGGGCGAGTCCGGCTGAGAAGCCGGCATCAAACCCTCGTAGGTTCGCGCCACGGCGCGGGCCGCGTCAGCCAGGTCGAGGGGCGTCATCGGGTTCTCGGCCCGTCGGCGCCACCGGTCCACCCCCGACAGCACCGCTTCGACGAGGTTCGCATCCGAGCCGATGCCGAGGCGGGAACGAGCCGGGCCGCCGATGGATCCGAGGAGGCGGTCGAGCTCGTCGATCTCGGCCGCGCGGAACGCGAGCGCTCCGGACCGGACCGCGTTGAGGAGGTGAACCTCGGTGAACTCGTGAGCGCTCGCCCCGATCCGCTCGAGCCGAATCCGGAACGGCTCGAAGCGCTCGTCGGTCATCGTGGTGAGCGCGGCGTCGAGCCCGGCGAGCGCTACCCGCGCCTTCAAGATGTCGCGGCGCTCGGCGAGGACGGTGCCGAGAACTCCACGCAGATGGACGACCCCCGAGCGCCGAGCGAGCTCGGCCGCCAACGCGTTGGCCGTCGGGGCGGCGCCGAGACGGATCAGGCTGATCGCCAGGCGTACACCGAACACACCCAACCGGTCCAACAGGTCTTCGCGCTCGATCTGGGTGACGTCGCAGTCCTGGTCGTTCAGGAAACGGTCGGTGGTGAGCAACAACGCGTCGACACGAGGTCGGGGCATCGCCGCCAGCGTCGCCAGGCCCCGGTACTCCGACTCGCGCAGCGTGCTCCCCGCCTCGGCGATCAGCCCGGCGACCGGAACCACCGTCTGGCAGAGGCGCCGCAAGCGAGGATCGACCCGCCAGCTCTCGGCGATTCGGCTCGCCGCGCCCATCGCGTCGAGCCGGCAGGCGCCAACCTCGTCGGCCCGGGAGAGCACCGCGATCGCGCTGATCGGACTGGCACCGGCATGAGCATCGTCGCGGAACGCCTCGAGAAAGGTCAGGTCGGTGCGATGAACGTGGCGCATCAGGTAGATCACGGCGTCGGCCTCGCCGCTCTCGCCGTCGTCGGCCGTACCCAGGAAGGCCTGCGTCCGGGCCGAGGTGGCAGTAGCTATCGAATCGAGACCGGGGGTGTCGATGAGGGTGACATCGACCAGTCGCGACGACGGCCAGTCGACGACGATTCGCGTGATCTGCTCTACCGGCGTGCCGCCCAGGTCGAGCTCGAGCGCTCCCTCGTCGCGATGAAACGGAACCTGTCGACTCGAGCCGTCGGTGAGCTCGATCACAACGCGGTAGGTCGGCCCGTTGCGGTACCAGGTGACCACCTGCGTGCACTCACCGGCATCGGTGGGAGCGAGCTGCTCACCGATCAACGCGTTGAGCAGCGTCGACTTGCCGGCCTTCACCTTCCCCGCCAGGGCGACGATGAGCGGCTCGTCGAGCCGAACCGAGAGGCGGTCGAGCGCGGCGCCAACGGTTGGATCGGTGCATGCCCCGCGAACCTCGTCGAGCAGCGGCCTGACCGCCTGCAACGCGCTCACGACGGGCCCTTGCCCAGTGATTGCTCCATCGCGTCGATGCGGCGCTGGAGCTTCGCCAGTCGATCGAGCTCGGCGTTCACGTCGGTCAGTCGCCGACTCTGCTCGACCGTGCCTTCCTTGGCACCCGACTCGGCCGATCGCAACGATTCACGGATGGTCGACTGCAACTCGTCGGCACGCATCGCGAACTCGTCGCGAAGGTCGCGATGTACCCGGCGGATCGTGTCGCGCGAGACCTTTCCCGCCTCGACGTTGACGTCGTCGAGGTACT
This sequence comes from Acidimicrobiaceae bacterium, assembly GCA_006515795.1. Lineage (GTDB taxonomy): Bacteria > Actinomycetota > Acidimicrobiia > Acidimicrobiales > Ilumatobacteraceae > VFMC01. The sequence goes on from VFMC01000186.1 coordinate 2,039, forward strand.
TCCGGACGGCCTGCTTGGCCGACTGGCGGCGCTGCGTCAACTGGCGCTTCTTCTCCTCGCGGAGCGAACGGCGACCGAGTCCGAGGCCCACCACCACACTGAACGGGTTGAGCATCGCCAGGCCGATCATCTGACCCGCCATGCCGAACATCAGCAGACCGCCGTACGACCCGCGCACCGCGGCAAGCGCGTTGCCCGACAACCCGGCACGATCGAGGTCGAGATCGTCGGCAAGTGTCCTGGCCGACACCGGCGTGATCGCGAACTTGAGCTGCACCTGCACGTTCGACTCACCGTCGGCGAAGTGCTCGGCCACGCGCCCGGCGAGATCGTCGGCACGCGCCGCGATGAACTGGTGGTGAGCGCACAGATCGAACCCGATCCGCTGATGCAGCCATTCCTCGAAGCTCTCCCACATCACCGCCGGGTCGGCTTCGTCGAGCACCGCGTCGCACTCCGCCACGAGGGTGCGCACCCGCACCCGCAGGTCGTGGTCGAGGTCGGCGGTGAGATCTTGGGCACCGTCGTTCAGTGTCTGCTGCCACTTCGCCGACTGGCTGCGAAGTTGGTCGGCACGGATCTTGGCAGCCTCCAGCTGGGCGACCAGCGCGCTCAGCGACGCCGGGTCCTCCAACGTCTGCCGCTCGGCATCGAAGGTCGCGGTGAGCTGATCGACGACGAAGGCGAGATCGCCGATGGTGGTGCGCGCCGCCAGCCGGGCCGCCTCGCCGGAGGTCGCATCACGCAGCATCAGCAGCAGCGGCGGGTAGCCGGATTCGTCGTTGAGCTCCGACGAGTTCTCGGCGGTGGCTCGCTGCCGCAGCACCGATGACACCGGCAGGACCTCGACCGAGATCTCGGCATCGGCGAGGTACCGGCGATTCGACTCCGCCACCCGGTGCCATGCGGGGTGGATGTCGGTCTTGGTCTGCACCAGCACCACGCTCGGGCACCGCAGCCGGGCGAGGCGAAGGAAGTCGAGCTCGCTCTTCGAAAGGGGCTGCGACGAATCGGTCACGAAGACGATCACCTCGGCCATGCCGAGCGCAGCCGTGGTGGCGGCTCCGTGGGTGGAATCGAGGCCACCGACGCCCGGTGTGTCGACGACAGCCAGGCCGGGTTGCAACAGCTTGCGGGGGATGGCGACTTCGAGTGAACGGATGCCGGCGCGGTTTCCGGGGTTGCCCTGCTCGGACGAGAGCGCGGCAACGTCGCCGAACGGGATCGTCGTCGGCTCGACTCCTTCCTCGCTGCCGTGGTACGAGGCGCGAGCCGACGGCTCTGCGCCGTAGCGCACGATGGTTGGTATGACCGTCGAGACGTCGTCGGCCACGGCGCACACCGGCGCGTTCAGGAGTGCGTTCACGAGCGTGCTCTTGCCCTGCTTGAACTCGCCGACGACCATCACGGTCAGCTCGCGGTCGGCGTGCCGGACGGCGGCTCGATCGATCCGCTCCACCATGTCGGACCGGCCGTAAGCCGCGGCGGCCTGGCGGGCGAGGTCGAGCACGCGGACGAGCTCGCGGTTGATCGATGGCACCGACGACGGTGCGGGCGAGGCGCTGACGGAATCGGGTTGTGAGGTCATGGGTGCGTGGTGGGAACGAGTGGTCGAGCCGACTGGATCAGATGATCTCGTCCCACCCGTCGCCGGCGGAGTCGTCGGTGGCGGTGGTGTCGGTGGAGGCGTGGTCGACGGTGGCCGACAGATCGGGGGGATCGAGCAAGATCGCGTCGAGCACGTCGAACGCATCGGCATCGGCATCGGCGGTGATGTCGGCATCGGGTCGGCCGGAGCCGTCGAGGTCCGGCGAGCCGCTGTCGAGGCTGTCGAGGCTGCCGAGGCCATCTGTGTTGTGAGCAACGGCGTCGAGATCGTCCGGGTCGAGGTCGCCGGGGTCGACATCGTCGCCGATGCCAGCGGCGTCGGCGTCGTCGACGTCGTCGGCGTCATCGGTGTCGTCATCGGTGTCGTCGAGGCCATCGAGCTCGCCCGGATCGACGGGATCGACGACCGGCTCGACGGTCCCCGGGGCGATCACGGCCACAGCGGTGCCGAGCGCGGATGCCGCGCCGGTGAGGCCGTGCTGCATGTCGGGGTCGAGGTCGCCGATCGAGTTGCCGGCGGCCACGTAGCCGACGGCCGTGGCCGGTGGACTTCCATCGGCCAGGATGTACATCACTTCCTGTACGTCGGCGGCGTCGAGCGCTGTGTAGCCGTGCTCGTGCAAGAAGGCCTCGGGATCGGCCGCGAACTCGGTACGGGTCTCGGGATCGTTGATCACCCGGTCGAACAGATCGGACAGTGGTGTAGCCATGGGAATCGTCACCTCCTCGGTTGAATGGCGGCCAGGCTGGCGGCCAGGCTGGCGGCCGGGCGGGCGGATGGGCGGATGGTTGGAGATCGGTAGGGCCGAAAACGACCAACATGGGATCCCGGGCACGTGGCCCGGGATCCCATGTGATCGCCGGCGGGGATCAAAGGACGTCGATCCCGTCGTTGTCCTCGACTGTCGTCTCGACCGTGGTCTCGATGTCGGTCTCGATGTCGGCGTTGAACGAGTCGGTGGTGTTCAGC
>VFMC01000187.1 GCA_006515795.1 Acidimicrobiaceae bacterium
GCTTCACCAGCACCGCGGCGCCGTCGCCGAGCCGCTCGGTGTCTTCCACCATCACCGAAGCATCGGCGCCGGCGGGCATCGGCGCACCGGTCATGATGCGGATCGCCTGGCCCGCACCGACGGTGAGCGAGCTGGCCGCGCCCGCCGCGACCTCGTCGATGACCTGGAGCTCCAATGGCGCTGCGGCCACGTCGGCGGCGCGCACCGCATAGCCGTCGACCGCCGAGTTCTCGAAGGGCGGCACGGCTTCGGCCGACACGATCGGTTCGGCCAGCACCGACCACATCGCCGCGGCTAGAGGCACGCGCTCTGCCGGCAGCACGGCCACCCGCTCGAGCACGTACCGCCGGACCTCGGACTCATCGATCACATCGGCACCGTACCGAACGCCACATCGCTTCGCGCGAGCGGCACACTGGGCAGGTGAGCGCGTACCGCCCGTTTTCCGCCGATGGCCACACCGTGAGCTGGTCGACCTGGGACGGCGATGGCGTCGAGGAAGTCACGCTGCAGTGGGAGAACGAAGGGTGGACCGCCTCTGGGGCGGTTGGGCGCGAGCGCGTGCAGTACGTGCTGCGCCTGTCGCCGTCGTGGCAGGTGCGCCAGTTCCTGCTCTTTCGCGACCTCGACGAACCGGACCTGTGGCTGGCCACCGACGGCACGGCGAGGTGGGGCGAGATGAACGGCGCCCATCGAGTCGAGCTCGACGGCTGCTACGACATCCATCTGGCGATCACTCCGTTCACCAACACATTGCCGATCAAGCGCCTCCCCCTCCACGTCGGCCACACCGCCGACTTTCCAGTGGTGCACGTGGATGTGGAGACCCTCGAGGCGCGACCCGAGCTCCAGCGATACACCCGCGTCGGCACCCACCGCTGGGCATTCACACAGCTCGAGAACGGAAGCACCCAGGAGTTCGACGTCGACGAGCACGGCCTCGTGATCGACTACCCCACCTTGTTCCGGCGTGTGCCGTGACCGCCACGCTTCCACGCCTCGACGATCTCGGCGCCGTCAGGTAGAGGCTTCACGGCTTCGCGGAGCGTAACGCCGTTCATCCCGGCGAGGTTGCGCCGCAGCCAGGCCGACACTTCGACCGGCTGGAGCGCACCCAGCTCGCGGGCCACCCATCCGAGCACCTTGCGGATGAAGAACTCGCTTTCCGGCAGGAGCCGATCGGCATAGGCGAAGAACCGGTCGGCCTCGCGCCCGTCGCGCAGCACGGCTCGCAGCCCGAGCACGGCTGACCGTCGAACCCAGAAGTCGGGGTCGGTCACCCACCGGTCGAGCACCTCCAGTGTTGCCGGTTCGGCCGCGGCGAGGCGCGATACGACGGTGCCGGCGATGGGATCCACAAGGGCCCACGTTCGGCTGTCGCGGATGAGCTGTTCGAGCCAGGGAAGATCGGCCGGGCCGATCAGCTTCGGCCGCAGCACCAGCAGTTCCACGACAACCATGTGGCACTCGTGCACCGGTTCGTCCCTGCCCGCGCGACACCACTCGAGCAACGCGTCGTGGCCGAGGTCGGGACGCGATCGCAGCCAGCGCTTGGCCACCGCCCGCACGTCGGGCACCGCCGTGCCGAAGTGGATCCGCTCGCTCTTCAGGTACGCCTTCTCTGCCACTGCCCGGTCGGCCGTGCCGAGCGCGGCCAGCTCGGCCTTGATCGCGACGACATCGGCGGCGGCGGACATCGGCCGACGGTACCTCAGGTACGGGTCAGCACACCTTGGTTCGCAGCCACTCGCGCAGCGATGGGCCGAGGCGTTCGTCGGTGAGCGCGATGTCGACCACCGCGGTGAGCCAGCCGAAGGGGTTCCCGGTGTCGTGGCGGAGGACGTCGGTGGCCACCCCGTGGAAGGGGCTGCGCGCCGCTTGCGCCTTCAGCGCGTCTGTGAGCTGGATCTCGCCCCCGGCACCCGGCCTCACCCTGGCGATCTCGTCGAACACATCTGGAGTCAGGACATAACGGCCGATGATGATCAGGTCGCTCGGAGCATCGTCGGGATGCGGCTTCTCGACCATCGAGGCGATGCCGATCACACCGTGTTCGTCGAGCGTGCCGATTGGATCGATCACGCCGTACGCACCCACCTGCTCGTGCGGCACCTCCTTCAACCCGACCACGCTTCCGCCGGTGAGCTCGCACAGGCGGGCCATCTGATCGAGCAACGACGAAGAACCCATCAGCTCATCGGGTAGGAGCACGGCGAACGGTTCGTCGCCGACGGCGTCGCGGGCGCAGCCGACCGCATGCCCCAATCCGAGTGCCTGATCCTGGTAGGCGAAGCTCACCTTCACGTCGCGGCCGATCGCCTCGAGGCGGTCGGCCATGCCGTCGCGCCCTGACGATCGAAGTTTGGCGATGACCTCGGGTTGCGGCTGGAAGTAGGCCTCGATGGCCGGCTTGGCATGGCTGGTGACGATCACCATGTGGTCGACCCCGGCACCGACCGCCTCGTCGATGATCAGCTGCAACGCGGGGGTGTCGATGATCGGGAGGAGCTCCTTGGGAACCGCCTTGGTTGCCGGCAGGAAACGGGTTCCCATGCCCGCGGCAGGAACGACGGCGGTGTGGACGTGCATGGGCGGCATCCTAGGAAGTGCTGTTGGCGGGTTGTGGCGATACTCTTTGGCACTCGAACAGCTCGACTGCTAACAGCCCTCAGCACCACTGCGGAGCACCGATGCCAACCTACGTCTACAAGTTCACCGAGACCGGCGAGACCATCGAGGTCCAACAGGCCTTCACCGACGCGTCGCTAACCAAGGCGGTGCACCCTGCCTCGGGCGCGATGATGGCCGTGAAGAAGGTGTTCACCCCGGTGGGTGTCACGTTCAAGGGCGGTGGCTTCTACAAGACCGACAGCCGCGGCGGGTCGGCCAAGTCGGCGGCCAACACCGCCGGCGCGGCGGCTCCATCGTCGGGGTCGAGCTCGGGCGATTCGGGGTCGTCGGGGTCGAGCTCGGGCGATTCGGGGTCGTCGAACGGGTCGTCGAACGGGTCTTCGAGCGGGTCGTCGTCCGAATCGTCGTCGAAAGGGTCTTCCAGCGGGTCGTCCAACGGCGACAGCGGGTCGTCGGCCACCCCGGCCACACCAGCAAGCTCGGTCAAGCCGTCGGCCCCCACTACCACCACGGCCAACCCGCGCAACTGACCAGCGTCACTTGCGCTCCACGCGCCACCTTCTCCACGCGCCACTTCCCCCACGACAGCAATCGCAGTCCCTCGGGAGGGTCGCATGATGTTCTTCGCCTGGTGTCGCTCTTTTCTAGCCCGACATCGCATGGTGTACTGGCTCGCGGTCGCGGCCATCTCGCTCACCCTTGCCCTCACAGCCGCGGCTCAACAACGACGGCTCGAGGCGGCACGCCGCGCCTGGACCGACTCCACCGCGGTCTGGGTCACCACCGCTGCTCACGCTCCCGGCGACCGATTGGCCGTGCAACGCCAGGTACTGCCACGCGCGGCGATCCCCGATGACGCCCTGATCGACGACCCAGGGTCGGCCGTGGTGCTGAGAGCCCTGCACCGCAACGAGATCGTCACCGTCGACGACCTAGGTGCGAGCACCGCGGCATTGGCCGACGATGGCTCGCGCATCGTCGCCGTCGCCGCCGACGAGCGCACCATCGACGTCGTTGTCGGTGATCGCGTCGACGTCATCGCGGCGGGCGTGGTGCTGGCGATCGGCGGCGTCGTCACGTCGACGAGCGCGCAGCAGGTCTCGGTCGCAGTCGCCGAGCACGTTGCCGCCGCAGTCGCTTCGGCCGCCCATGACGCGACCGCCGTGCTGGTCCTGCGACCGCGTCGCCCGGACGCCCACTCGGTGGGGGAGTCGGTTGGGGAATTGTGTGAGACCGGTGGTTGATGGTTGGGGATGGAGATCACTGAGGTTGCAACGGAGATCCATTTTCCCGCTGGAAAACCGGTCGCCCTCGACCGCGCATTCACCGCCCTCGGCATCAGCGGCTGAACGAACGCAGTCATACTCCAGAGGTGCCTGGCACGACGCGCGGCGCCCAGGGGCGGGCCTCGTCCCAGTGGTGGCCGACGATCCGCGCCATCGGCAGCTTGCGCAAGAAGTCGGCGGCATCGGCGAAGTCGGGCATCTCCACGAATGCCGCGCCCACCGCCAGGGGTACGTGGGCGTCGCTGCCGGCTCCGGCCAGCAGTGAGTGATCGGCCGCGAACGTGGCTGCTCGGCGGTTGAGGCTCGACAGCGAGGTCTTCGCGTTCAACACCTCGATCGCATCGACCAGCCCTTCGCCAACGAGCGCACGCAGTGCCGGCTCGCTGAGGTTGCGGCGCATCGGATCGAACGGATGCGGCACGTACACCACTCCACCTTGGGCGCGGATCGCCTTGGCTGCTTCTTCCGGCGACACCCCGACCGGCACCCGCTCGGTGAGGAACAGGCCGATGATCTCGCCGGCATGGGTGCGCAGCTCCTCGCCCACTACGACACGACAGCCGAGCTCGTCGATGAGTTGCGCAGCCCCTTTGATGGAGTTGTGGTCGGTGATGCACAACACGTCGATGGCGGTGCCGCGAATCGCCGCGGCCAGTTCGTCGGGTGTGGTGGTGCTGTCGCCGCTCCACATCGTGTGA